>CALAFS010000197.1 GCA_937892405.1 uncultured Clostridia bacterium | reverse complement strand
ACATTCTCGATCTTCGTGACTTCCCGGATTCCCCCTTCGGGAGCCTTGTGGTGCACGATTTTTCGATCATCGAAAAAGATCCCGGGGTGAGTGTCGTCATCGAGGTAATGGGCGGCTCGCACCCGGCGTACGAATACACCCTGCGCGCTCTGCGAGCGGGAAAGCATGTCATCACCTCAAACAAAGAGGTGGTGGCAAACTACGGCACGGAATTTCTCGTCGCGGCGCGGGAGGCGGGTGTCGCCTACCGCTTTGAAGCGGCGGTCGGTGGGGGAATCCCCGTGATCGAGCCGATCCTCTCGGTGTTGAGGCAGAATAAGATCACCGAGGTGCGCGGAATCCTCAACGGAACGACCAACTACATTCTGACGAAGATGTTCACTTTCGGCGAGAGCTTTTCCTCGGCGCTCGCCGACGCACAGGCGAAGGGATATGCCGAGCGCAACCCGGACGCGGACATTCTCGGCACGGACGCGTGCCGCAAGATTGCCATTCTCGCCGCGCTGATCTCGGGAAAGGCAGTCTCCCCCGCCCTCATTCCGACCGAGGGAATCACGAAAATCCGCCCTGCCGATGTGAAGCATGCGGCGGGGATCGGCGCCTCGATCAAGCTGCTCGGCAGATGCCGTCTTCACGAAGACGGACGGGCGGATCTCCTCGTCTCGCCTTTCTTTATCCCGTCGGACTGCCCGCTGTCAACGGTGAACGGCGTCTACAACGCGATCGAAGTGATCGGCGAGCCGGTCGGCAATGTGCTCTTCTACGGCAGAGGGGCGGGGGCAGGTCCGACGGCGTCCGCGGTCGTGGGCGACCTCGCGCTCATTCTGCGCTCGGGGACGCATGTGGCACCGGCGGAATTCTCCCCGGCGGACAGCGGGTTCCTTCGCGGGGCGGAAAAGTTTACGGCAAGACGGTATGTCTCCCTTCCCGAGGAGCCGGCTGACTTTGCGACCCGTTTTCCGGGGGCGGTGCGTCTTGCGTCCGCGGACGGTGAGTGTGCGTTTCTGACCGAAGAGATGTGCGGAGCGGCGCTTTCCGATGCACTCGCGGGGCTCTCTCCCCTCTCCGTGATCCCCGTACTCTCATAAGACCCGCGGCGAGCGTCTCACGCCGCACGGTATCGGCACCGAAAAGAAGTGCTGTAAGGGAAAGAATCCCGGCAAAAAACAAAAGAAAATCGCAGGTGCGGACAAGGAAGACTTCGGAGAAAAGTCCTCCAACGCCGGCCGCAAGAAGAAAGAAGAACGGATAGAGTGTTCTTCTTTTTTTCTTGCCCGAAAGAGAGGTGAGGGCGACCTCGCCGTAGTAATACCAACAAAGGGAGGTAGAGGCGGCAAAGGAGAAAAAACAGCACAGCAGTATCGGTCGCCAAAGTCCGCCCGGTGTGCTCGAAAAAGCGGCGGTGAGATAGGAAAAACCGTCCGTGTACCCCGCAGGCTCTCCGGCACCGAGAAGAAGAGAAAATGCCGTCAGCATACAGAGCAGGACGGTATCGAAAAAGACCTCACACATACCGAGAAGTCCCTCTGCCGCGGGGGTGACGCCGCGGTTCGCCGCGTGGGCGAGGGTGGAGGTACCGGCGCCCGCCTCGTTGGAAAGAAGCCCTCGGCAAAAGCCCTCACGGATTCCCGCAGAAAGGAGAAAGCCGAAGATGCCGGAGGTGGCGGCGGTAGGGGCGAAGGCAGAAGAAAAAATCGCCGAGAGCACCGCGGGAAGGCGGGAAATATTCAAAAATATCGTAAAAAAGCAAAGAATGATATACAAAACCGTCGTTATCGGGATCAGAACGGCGGTTTTCTCCATGATCTTCCCGGCACCGCCGAGAAAGGAGAGAAAGAGAAAAATCGCAAAGATCGCGGCAAAAATCCATCCCGGGAACGCATAAAACGCCTCTGCCGCGCCGGTGACGG
>CALAFS010000196.1 GCA_937892405.1 uncultured Clostridia bacterium | reverse complement strand
GCGCTCTCCCTATAACGGACTCCTCTCCCGTATCTGGGAACTTTCGTATAACTGATTCAATGAACCAAATAAAGCCGCGAAAGCGGCGAGAGACCGGGCGGCGGTATTCGCCCCGCTCGGTCTCGGATAGGAAAATAAGCAGAATATGGATATGTTGAAATATATCATAAAGCGGTTGCTCCTGTCGGTGCTGATCCTGTTCGGCGTGTCTGTCATCATCTACGCCCTCGCGCGTATGATGCCGACCGACTATGTCGACAATCAGTACTCGTCTGCCGTACAGCAGGGAACGATGAAGCAGGAAGATGTCGACCGTATCAAGGAACTTTACGGTCTTTCCATGCCGGATGCGTATCTCTCGATCACGGCGGGAGCGGGAAGCCAATATGCCGGCACCCGCTTTGTGAAAAACGCAAAGGCAGAACACTACGATGTCGACCTTACGCTTTTGCTCAATGAAGACGCGCGTGTGCGCGGCGAACTCGCCCGCCCTGGCCTCACCGACGAAGAGCGCGAGGACTTCGAGAGACAGAAGCGGGAGAACGACGAATCGCTCGATGCCTTCTTCAAGGACTGGTACATCGGCGAATACGACAGCGGAAATCTCCGCCTGATTATCGAAAAATACGATGAAGACAAAATGGCGTACACCTACCGCATCGGTGTCGTCACCGCCAAGGGCGCGAAGGTAGAAGGCGACGCGTCGGAGGGCGAGGACGGGGAAGACAATTCCTACATCGCTCTCGAGGAGACCTTCACCGAGAAGGAGTCCGGCACATGGACCTTCTCGACCGAGGCAGACGAGGCGGGGATCCGTCAGATCGTCATGAGCCTTGCAAACGGCACGCCGGTCGAGAGCACCACGGCATACCGCGTCGCGAACTTCTGGGACAAGACGGGCGCGATCCTCTCCGGCTATTTCGGCTGGCTCTTCAACATGCTGAAGGGTGACTTCGGTATGTCCTTCAAGTATAAGAAGCCCGTCAAGGAAGTCATTTTCCAGAACATGGGCATCTCCTTCGCCATCGCGTTCGTCGCGACGGTGCTCCAGTTCGCCATTGCGATTCCTCTCGGGATCAAGGCGGCGACCCATCAGTACGGCGTCGTCGATTACAGCGTTACCGTCTTTTCCATGATCGGTATCAGCTTGCCTACCTTCTTCCTCTCCGCACTTGTGATCCGCCTCTTCGCGGTTCAGCTCGGGTGGTTCGAGGTCGGCGGTATCGCGTCCTCCTCCTTGCCGATGGACGCGAGCTGGATCGTGCGCCTCGGCGACAACCTCTGGCACATGGTGCTGCCGATGTTCGTCCTTGTCGTACTTTCGATCGGTTCTCTCATGCGTTATACCCGTACCAATACGCTGGAAGCTCTGAATGCGGACTATGTCCGTACCGCGAGAGCGAAGGGACTTCCCGAGCGCACGGTTATCAATAAGCATGCCTTCCGCAATACGATGATTCCTCTTGTCACCATGATGGCGGGTATTCTGCCGAGCCTGTTCGGCGGCGCCATGATTACCGAGACGGTCTTCAGTATTCCCGGTATCGGTAAGCTCGCCTACGACGCGCTCATCGTCGCCGATGTGCCGTTCATTATGGGCTACAATGTCTTTATTGCGGTTCTGACCGTCATCGGTACGCTGCTCAGCGACCTGATGTACGCCGTCGTCGACCCGCGTGTCAAACTCGGAAAGTAAGGAGGTCTGACAATGAAACATATGAATGAAGAAAACGACCCCTCCCTCCGCGAGAGCGGACTTCCCGAGAGCGAGGAGTTCGAGCTTGCCGAGACGCAGATTCTCGAAGAGGAAAAGCTCTCGAAAGAAGAGCTTCTCGAGGCGGAATTTGAAGAGGAAGACCGCGAGGAAGAGGAGATCGCCGGACGGACGCTCAGCCCCACGAGACTGGTTCTGAAGCGCTTCTTCCGCTCGAAACTCTCGATGACCGGACTTGTCATTCTGCTTGCCCTTTTCGTCTTTTCCTTCCTCGGACCCGTCTTCCGTTTTCTCCCCTTTGTCTGGGGTGAGAAGGAGTCGGACGAGAGCTACGCCGTCAAGGAAGAGTACAGCACCGAGGTCAAGGCGCCCGAATACGGCTCCGACCCCGTGTATATCGTCACCTATTCCTACCCGACAAACTACCTGAAGCCCTCCGGAACGCACCTTCTCGGTACGGACGATAAGGGATTCGATGTCTATTCCCGTCTGATGTACGGCGGACGCGTCTCTCTGACCGTCGGTTTCGTCGTCGTCATTCTGGAGACGATCCTCGGCGTCCTGCTCGGCGGTCTTGCCGGCTATTTCGGCGGCTGGGTCGATCAGGTCATCATGCGTATCGTCGATATCTTCAACTGCGTGCCGACGCTGCCGATGATGATGATCGTCGGTGTCGCGCTCGAGGCGAAGAACATTTCCGGTCCCGCAAAGCTGTATATCATGATGGCGATGCTGACCTTCTTCGGCTGGGCGGGTACCGCGCGTCTGGTACGCGGACAGATTCTCTCTCTCCGTGAGCAGGACTTCATGCTCAGTGCGGAGGCGAGCGGTCTGACCGCCACGCGTAAGATTTTCCGCCACCTTGTCCCGAATGTCATGCCGCAGCTGATCGTCTCGATGACCCTCGGTCTCGGCGGTATCATTCTGACAGAGGCGACCCTCGGCTACCTCGGCATCGGTCTGCCCGCGGAATACGCGACATGGGGTAATATGATCAACGCCGCCGCGAACAACACCGCCCTCCGCCTGTATCCGAACCTTTGGGTGGCGCCCGGTATTTGCATTGTGCTTGCCGTTCTTGCCTTCAACTTTGTCGGCGACGGTCTGCGCGACGCCTTTGACCCGAAAGCGAGGAGATAACCGATGAAAAAGACCAAAACCAAAGGACTTTATATCGACGCGAAGGAGTCCCGCAACATCGCGAAGGAGAACCTCCGCACCATCAAGGCGCTGAAGAAGAAGCGCGCGTCCTATAAACCCGAAGATTACATCACCGAAATGCGCGATCCGAAGAACATCGTGGAGTTCGACGATCTGCACACCTACTTCTTCACCGACAACGGTGTCGTCAAGGCGGTCAACGGCGTCTCCTTCGATATCCCGCAGGGTGCGACCGTCGGCGTCGTCGGCGAGTCGGGATGCGGAAAGTCGGTCACGAGCCTTTCGCTTATGCAGCTGGTGCAGGGACCGATGGGACAGATCGTGGACGGCAGCATCCGCTTCCGCACCACGGTGAGAAAACAGGTCGGCTCCGAGCCTCTCCTTGTCCCCGAGCGGGATCAGGACGGGAATGTCGTCACCGATGAGAACGGACAGCCGAAGATGGTCGGCGTCAAAGGAAAATTCGGCAAGCCCCGTATGAAGGCGATCTACGAGGAGCACGAGGAAGTCGTCGACATCGCGAAGCTCCCGATCTCCGAGATGGCGTCCATTCGCGGACGCGAGATCTCCATGATCTTCCAGGAGCCGATGACCTCGCTGAACCCCGTCTTCACCGTCGGCGATCAGCTCGACGAGATGACCCTCCTCCATACGAACGGCGCGACCAAAGAGATGGCGAAGGAGCGCAGTATCGAAATGCTGAAGCTCGTCGGTATCGCCATGCCGGATCATGTCTATGCCTCTTATCCCCATCAGCTCTCGGGCGGTATGCGTCAGCGTGCGATGATCGCCATGGCGCTCTGCTGTAACCCGAAGCTCATCATCGCGGACGAACCGACCACCGCGCTCGATGTTACGATTCAGGCGCAGATCCTCGACCTTCTCCGCGATGTCAAGGATAAGATCAGCGGCAGTATTCTTCTGATTACCCACGACCTCGGTGTCATTGCCGAGATGGTCGACTATGTCGTCGTCATGTATTCGGGACGCGTCGTAGAGAAGGGAACCGTGCAGGAGATCTTCAAAAATCCCCTTCATCCCTACACCATCGGACTTCAGAAGAGCAAGCCGGTCGTCGGACGCAAGGTCGACCGTCTTTACAGTATCCCCGGCAATGTTCCGAACCCCATCAACATGAGAGAGCATTGCTATTTCAGAAACCGTTGCGATAAGCGGTGCGAGGCGTGCCTCGGCGGCTACCCCCCGATGATTCAGGTCTCTCCGACGCACTTCGTCGCCTGCTACCGTGCAATGGAAAACGCAGAAAATACAGGAGAGGAGAAAAAGGAGAAATAAGGAACCCTTATTTTCCGAAAAAACATGGAAAACGAAGCAAAACTTGACAAAGAGACCTCCTCCGAGTATCTTCTGGAAGTCAAAAACCTCAAAAAATACTTCCCCATCAAAAAGGCACTTCACGAGAAGGATTCCGTCTATCTGAAAGCGGTGGACGGCGTCTCCTTCAATCTGAAGCAGGGAAAGACCATCGGTATCGTCGGCGAGTCCGGTTGCGGAAAGAGTACCCTCGGGCGTACGATCCTCCGCCTCTATGAGCCGACGGACGGCGAGATCATCTTCGACGGCAAGCATATCGAGAAGCTGAAGGGCGAGACCCTCCGCCGTATGCGTCCCGAGTTTCAGATGATCTTCCAGGATCCCTATTCGTCTCTGTCCCCCCGTATGACGGTCGGCGAGATCGTCGGCGAGGCGGTGAAGCTGCATAAGATCGTCCCGCCCGAAGAGCATGACGATTACATTCTCGACCTGATGAAAAAGTGCGGACTTCAGCCCCATCATATCAACCGCTATCCGCATGAGTTCTCCGGCGGTCAGAGACAGCGTATCTGCATCGTCAAGGCACTGGCACTGAAGCCGAAGCTCGTCATCTGCGACGAGCCGGTCTCCGCGCTCGATGTCTCGATTCAGGCACAGGTCATCAACCTTCTGAAGGATCTTCAGGAGGAGAACGGTCAGGCGTATATCTTCATCTCGCATGACCTCTCGGTCGTCGAGCACATCTCGGACGATGTCGGCGTTATGTACCTCGGCAACATGGTGGAGTACGGCACGAAAGAGGATCTCTTCACCGAGCCTCTTCACCCCTATACCAAGGCGCTGTTTTCCGCCGTCCCGATCCCCGACCCCGATATCAAGCTCAACCGTGTGATTCTCGAGGGAGATATCCCCTCTCCCGCCAACCCGCCGAAGGGTTGTAAATTCCATACCCGTTGCCGTGAGTGCATGGGCATCTGCCGCGAGGTGGAACCTGAGTTCCGCGACATCGGCGGCGGACATTTCGTGGCATGTCATCTGTACGATGATATCCCTGATGTAAAGTTAGATTAACAAACGACGCAGGCGGAGACCCGCTTTCGGGGCTCCGCCATACCCCTATAACTATGACTTTCGGAAAGTCGGATAGGAGAGATATGAAACATTCCTTCAGAAAATACGCGCTCTTTCTTCTCTTGCTTGTCGCCCTCCTTCTTTCGGCGACCGCATGCGGAGGATCGACCCATACTGTCACCTTCACCGGTGAGGGCATTACCGCTCCCACCGCCCAGACGGTAGAAGACGGCAAAACCGCGAGCGAGCCCGCGACCCCCGAGCGACGCGGCTATGCTTTCCTCGGCTGGTTTGCCGAGGGGGCGGAGAGCGCTTTTGATTTTACCACCCCCATCAAAGAGAATATTACCCTGACCGCCCGCTTTGAGGCGAAGGCGGAGTACACCGTCTCCTTTACGGGCGAGGGCGTCACCGCATCGACATCGACCGTCTATGACGGCGATTGCGTGAGTGAGCCCACCGCACCGACACGCACAGGGTATCACTTCGTCGGTTGGACGAAGGCGGGGGAGAGCACCCTCTACGATTTCACGACGCCCGTGACGGGGGATCTCACCCTCACCGCAAAATGGACGCAGAATCTCGTCACCGTCACCTACCGCCCCGAGAACGGGGAGGCGGATACGACCGCGACCATCGCGCAGGGGAGCCTTGCCGCCGAGCCGGAAGAGCCGACCAAGGCGGGCTATGATTTCCTCTATTGGGCAAAGCAGGGGGAGAGCACCGCATATAACTTTGCTGCCCCCGTGACGGAAAACCTCACCCTTATCGCCGTCTATGAGCGCGCGACCGTCCGTCTCCGTTTCGAGGACGACGACATCGCCTCCTTCCGCTTTGACGGCGTGACGCCCCGTACCGCGAAGGTCGGCGACACCGTCAGCTTCCGCATCTGGATCTCCCCGTATTATACCGGAGAGCCTACCATTGACGCCGGCGGCGCCACCGTGACGAAAGACGGCGATGTCTATACCTTCACCGTCGAGGCGGCGGTCACCGTCAGAATCACCGGACTCCGCCGCGATTCCGCCACGATCGAAGGTCGCGGCACGGCGAAGAATCCCTACCTTATTAAGAATGCGTCCCAGCTGAAAGCCTTTACCGATTCGATCAACGACGGCGCGGAAAAATACCGTTCCGCCTATGTTCGCCTCGATGCCGATCTCGACCTTCGCGGCGTGACTCTTGATCCGATCGGCGGTGTGCAGACCTACTTCCAGGGCACCTTTGACGGTGCGGGACACACTGTCTCGAACTTCCGTCTCAGCACCGAGAGCGGCGCCGTCGGCTTCTTCGGCTATATCGCCGAGGGCGTGATCCGCGATCTTCACCTCGTCTCCGATCTCACGGTCGAGGCGTCGGCGGAGAACACCAACTACATCATCGGCACCGTCGTCGCGTACAGCATCAGCGGCGATGTCATCGGCTGTTCCTTTGACGGATCCCTCCGTGTGAAATTCTCCGGTTCACAGGGCGCGGTCGCCCATGTCGGCGGTATCGTCGGCTTCATGCAGGGATACAGCACCGATTATACCGGTACGGTCTCCTATTGCCGCGTCGGCGCGACGATGACCTCGGACGGCACGCGTGCCGTCACCGCCCTCGGCGGCATCGTCGGCACGTCCTACGGCACGGCGGATTCCGCCCCCGCCTATGTCTATAACTCCGCCTTCGCGGGTGAGATCCTCGGAAAGTCGGAGAAGAGCGGCGGTATCGTCGGTTGGCTCCGTTCTCTCTCGAGCGTCGCGAACTGCTTCGCCTCCGGTCGAGTCGAGGCGAGAAACACCTCGGACATCGCCGCCGCTGGCGCCATCGTCGGCGCGGCAGGCAACGATACCTCCGTGACGAACTGCGCCGCCTCCGCGACGGTCAGCGCCGTCGGCAAGGACAGCTCGGCATACGAGCGCGGCGACATCATCGGTATCCGCTACGCCGCGGGAGAAGATACGATCGACTCCCGTGTCGCGGTCGACTATATGAACTTCTATTCCGCGGACGGCTCTTATACGAAGGGCGGCAGAACCTACGACTTAACGAACCTCTCCGATCTCTCCGATCTTCTTCTTTGGCACATGGCGGACTGGAAGGTTGACGAGGGCGTCCTCACGCCCGACGAGACGGGACTTGACACCGTCTCGATCAGCGCCACCTTCGTCTTCGGAAAGGATGTCACGATGGCGGGCGACGACGGCGATCTCACCCAGACCGAGGACGCTGTCACCGCCACGGGCTACGCTCCCGTGTACTGGGTCTACGGCGGCAACGGCATGAACAACTTCACGGCGGACGACGGCACGATCTCCTACGGCTACTTCCTCGATGAAGACCTGACGATCCGCGTCCCCTCGTCCATGCTTCTCACCTCCGGTATGAAGATCTATGTCGGCTTCGCCGATTATTCCGAACTTGCCGGTGAGTATTATGCCGTCATCAACGGCACGGAAGTGAAGATCACCCTCGACGATAACGGAAAACTCACCATGTACGCCGAGGGCATGCTCGCAAACTATGTGTATGTATACAACGGCAGTCATATCCTGATTCGTGACGGCTATTTTGCCTACCTCGCTTATCCGAGTCTCGCGAACCAGTACGATCTCGATACCGACTACTATGCCGACATCACCGACAGAGGACTTCTGATTTACGATACCGTCTTCTTCACCGATACGAATAACAACCGCCTGCTTGCCGTACGCGGCACCGGAGCTCTCGGTACATGGTACCGCGCGGACGGCACCGGCTATACCTTCCATGCCGACGGTACAGGTACGATCGAGGACGATTCCGGCTCGGGCTTTACCTACACCGTCACCGGCAGTACCGTCCGTCTCACGGTCGGCTCTGCTTCTTTGACTGTTACCATGGACGGCGATACCATGAGCGGCACCGATCTCGTCCTCACCCGTTATGACGCCTTCCGCGGCACATGGGAGAGCTCGTTCAATACGAAGAAAACGCTCACCTTCGACGGCAAGGGAACTATGACCGATCCCGCGGGCACCTCGCACGCCTATACCGTCACCGACGGCGTCCTCACCTTTGACGGCGGCAGCGCCGCATTCAACGAAGACGGACTCCTCGTCTATACCGAGAACGGGAAATCCACCGTCTTCGGCAGAGAGGGAAGCTACATCGGCTACTGGGTCGAGACCAGTCGCAACTATCAGATGGAGCTTTACGGCATCGGTAAAGACGGCTACGGCACCGGCAGAGATACGAACGGCGCATATTTCACCTACATCGCCGAGGTGGTGGAGGGTGAGCTCAGCATCACCATGTACTACCGCACGAATCTCTACGGACTCTTCAGCCTCGCCACAGCAAAGGACGGGAGCGAAATGCTCTATCTCGCCGTCTTCACCCCGAGCGCGGGCATGATCGTCGATGACTACAATATGTGTTATTACGATCCCTTCCGCGGCACCTACCATACCGGCGAGGGACGCTCCTATGAGTTCAACGGCTTCGGCCCCTATCGTGTGGACTTTCACGGCACCTCTGGCGACTGGGTCGTCATCGGCACGGTGAAGATCACCGAGGCGGACGGCACGGGCACCGAGGTCGAGTACCGCTACGACAGACAGACCGGCACTGCTTCCTTTACTTATAAAGATACTTCTTACACAGCGACCCTCACCGACGGCGGCATCACCGTCAACGGCGTGGCAGGATATGAGCCCGACCCCGCCGCAGGACTTACTCTGCGGGCGAAGGACGGAAGCTACCTCCTCTCCTTCAACGGAAAGAGCGCGGCAGGTCTCGGTCTTGCGACCATGACCCGCGCCGACGGCACCACCGCCACCTACGCGTATACCTGCACCACCGAGGGCACGACCAATACGCTGATCCTCACCGACGGGGAAGGGAATACCGTCCTCACGCTGACGGCACTCCCCGGATCTATCACCGGTACCGACGGCGGGACGACCGTCGACTTCGGCATCTATCATATCCTCGGGGGCAGAACCTACCTGATCGGTGACGGACTCTATCTCACGATCGGCATGACCTCCGACGCGAGCGGACACTTCACCGGTACCTTCGGTGAGTTCGCGGTCGACTTCTACTATGTCGACGGCACCTATCTCTCCATGTACTACGGCACCGAGTTCCTCTACTATGTCGGCTTCCTTGATGAAAATACCGCCGTCCTTATGGACGATTCCTTCGCCGTCGTCACCGTTATCGCGGTGGACGACGGGCTCGGTGGCACTTATACCGCGGCAGACGGCAGTACCCTCACTCTCGACGGCAGAAGCGGCGCGTCGGACTATACTTATGCACAGGCGACGCTCACCCTCGCGGACGACGAAGAGGATCCCACGATCCTCGACCTTGTCTATGCGCCCGATGATAACGGCGGATTCACTCTTTATGAGGTCGATCGCTCGGGAGAAGAGGATACGCTGATCGCCCGCTATCGCCTCTCCGAGACGGAGACGGAGGGCGCCACAGCCTATACCATGACGACCGAGGACGGCACCGTTACCCTCTGGCTCACCGAAATCACGGACTGACTCCTTCGTTTATTCACTTTTCATTCACGATTTACAGCATATATTTGCGTATATCCCTAACTGTTCATTCATAATTCATAATTCTTCCTTCTGAATTCTGAATTTTTCCACCTTCTTCCTATTTTTTACCGTCTATTTCCAATTTTCCATTTCGCAAGAAAGGACATATCTATGAAAAAACAGAGATTTCTCTCCCTCTTTCTGCTCCTTGTCCTTCTGGTCACGGCACTGACGGCTCTTTCTGCCTGCGGGGAGAAAGAGTATACCGTCACCTTCGTCGGAGAGGGAATCACCCTCCCCGCACAACAGACCGTGAAGGAAAGCGCCTGCGCGACGGAACCCGCGGAGCCGGTCAGAGAAGGGTATACCTTCCTCGGCTGGTATGTCGAGGGGATCGACACGCCCTATGACTTCGACCTTCCCGTCGTCGCGAATCTTATTCTGACCGCGAAGTTCGAGAAGACGGCGCCTGCCGTCACTTATATCGTCACCTTCACGGGCGACGGCGTCGATGTCCCTGCCCAGACGGTTGCCGAGGGTGGGAAGGCGACCGTGCCTCCCGTCCCCACGAAGGAAGGCTACACCTTTCTCGGCTGGTACCTCGAAGGTGCGGAGACTCCCTTTGACTTCAACACGCCGGTCACGGGGGACATCACCCTGACCGCCCGCTTCGAGGCGAGGAGCACCGGCTTCTTCACCGTCACCTTTACGGGTGAGAGTGTGAATATCCCCTCGCAGACGGTCGCCGCCGGCGGCACCGCCATGCGTCCGAAGTCCCCGTCGAGAGACGGCTATACCTTCGTCGGCTGGTTCCTCGAAGGCAGTGACACCGCGTACGATTTTTCGACGCCGATCACGGCGGACATCACGCTGGTCGCCCGCTATGATGCCCTCCCCTTTGAGGACGGCACACCCGAGCACCCCTTCTTAATCCGCACGCCCGAAGAGTTCATCGCCTTTGTCGAGAAGATCAACGCTCCGACAGAGGAGGGGAACGAGGGTTATCGCACCGCCTGCTACCGTCTCGAGGCAGACCTCGACATGACGGGGAAGAGCTGGACTCCGGCGGGAAAGACGGTTACGCTGACGGACGAGGACAGCGGGGAGGTCACCACTACACTGAACGGCTTCTCCGGTACCTTTGACGGAAACGGACACACCATCCGTAATCTCACGATCACGAGAACCCTCCGCACCGGCGTCGCGACGGTCGGACTCTTCGGCGTCGCAGAGAAAGCCTACTTTCACGACTTCACCCTCGAGAACATTGATTACAGCGCCGAGAGCTATACCTCGAACGACAACGTCGGCGTCGCCATCGGCGGCGTCCTCGGACAGGGGAATCTCTGCACCTTCCGCAATATCCGTGTGACGGGTACGATCGCGCCCGCCCTGTGCGCCGAGAATCCCGCCTATATCGGCGGTATCGTCGGCTATCATCAGTCGGCGGCATACGGCGATCAGTCCTATATCTCCTATATTCAGAACTGCTCGGTCGAACTCGAAGTGAAGAACGGAAGCTTTGACGACGGGGAGACGGGAGATATGAGCGGTGCCGTCACCGGCGGTATCGCGGGCTATATCTCCACTTATAAGTGCGCGACGGCGGTCGTCAATTGCACCGTCGACGGCAGAATCACCGCGGGCAGATATACCGGCGGTGTCCTCGGTTACCTGAGCGGCAGCTACGTCTCGGTCATCAACTGCGCGAACTATGCGTCGGTCACCTCCACCTCACCCGCGAAGGATGTCACCTACACGGGCGGCATCATCGCCTTCTCCACCGGTGACAATACCCTGATGGACTGCTATTCGACAGGCAGAATCAAGGGCGTCAGATCGGGGAGCACGCAATATAAGTCCTATGCCGGCGGCATCGCCGGTTTCGCCTATACCGACGATTATGAGTCCTACTATTCCGCAGGGCTTGCCGTCGTCAATTGCTACTATACCGATAACATCACGACCTACGATGTGAAGACTTCGCTCGGCACCGCGAAGACCCGTGACTTTACTTTCGATGCCGCCTTTGCGAGAGATACGCTGCATTGGGATCTCTCCGAGATGGTCTTCGACGGCGACAACATCGCCACCCCTGCCCCCGCCTCGACGGCGAGCAAAACCTTCCATCTGATCTTAAAAGACGGCGACACCCTGACCCCGATCGACAAGATCGCGGAGAACGGGTTCTTCGCCACGATCGGCGATGTGGCGGGACTGAAGAACCGGGACGGTAAGCTCTTCTTCGACTGGGAGCACGAGGGCGGCGCCCGTTACCGCTTCTATGTCCCTGTCGTCAAGGATATTACCCTCACCGCACGGTTTGAGGATTCCTCTCTGATCGCCGGTGTCTATACCGGCATTTACAGCTACGGCGGCGATAAGGACGCCGGCACCATCGTCCTCGGAAATGACGGTACGCTCGAGTGGACGGTCGGCTCCACGATCCGCGGCAAGTATACCTGGGACGGCACGAATGTCATCTTTGAGTTTTACAACAACTACGGCGAGGTCTGCGCCCTCTATAACAGCGGCACACTCACCTTCGAGATCGACGCCGGTATGACGGGCTCGATCCCCTATACTATGACAAAGAGCAATATCCGCTTTGTCGGTGGCTACTATTCGCCCGACGGTGACTCGATCTCCTTCTCGGGGACGAACGGCTTTACATTCCGTTCCGAAGATGTGAGAGGGAACGCCGAGATCAAGGGTACCTACACCGCGGACGGCGACACACTCACCTTCTCGGGTCTTACCGATTATTACACCCGTGCGGAAGCGACGGTGAACCCCGACGGCACTCTCTCCCTCTACTTTGTCGCGAACGGCTCGGCAGGGAAGACGCTGGATCACGTGACCTTTACGAGACTCTCGACCCCCGACTATACAGGCAAGGGTTTCCTCGGCACTTACAACATGCCCTACCTTGCCTACTATTCCTCCGATGCTCCTTCGCAGACCGATTATACCATCGTCTTCGAGGCGGACGGAACCGTGCGCTATATCAGCAAGTATTCCGAGACGCTCGGCTTCTACTATGTCTTCAAAAACGACAGCTACATCGTCATGTCGCTCGAAGGCTATACGAGTATTTTCCACTATGACGGGACGGCGGGCGTGATCTACGGCGTTCTCAGCCGCGGCACTTCGTCAAGACACAATGTCATTCTCACCCCGCAGGCGGACGGCGCGCAGCGGATCTTCGTCATCGACAACGACCGCACGGCAGTCGTCGTCACCGACAGAAAGGTGTATTATATCCGCTCCGATGAATTTATCCTTGACTGCGAGCTTACGCCGGCACAGTTCACCGACGGCGGACGCATTACCCTCGACGGCGCCGACTACCGCGTAATCTATTATCCCGCCGACGAAGATACGAAGAAGACCGAAGGCTACGGTCTTACCGCTATCGGCGCGGAGGAAGGCACCTATACCTTCGGTAACATCACAATCACCCTCGACGGTATCGGCAACGTCACGGGAGGGAAGACGGGCACCTACCGTACCCTCGCGGACGGTAAGGTTGTGGTTCTCTTCGACGACGATACGATCCTCGGGTTTGCCTATGCGGACGCGAAGGCGGCGGAGAATGTCATCACGCCCCTTGTCCCCGATCAGTATCAGGGCGTCTACTACCTCGGCAAGGATCTGACCGACGACGAGGGCAATACCACGACCGACGATAAGTATTATAAGCTGATCTTCGACGGCTTCGGCACCACCGCGCTCCTCTATCATGTGGACGGTGAGTACCGCCACAACTGGGGCAGTTCCTCCGGCTGGGTCGCCTATACCGAGAACGGGTACGGCGTCCACGCCGAATATAACCAGTATCAGAAACTGGATTATCTCTTCTACTATAATTATCAGGTCGTCTATACGAAGTCCTTCGGCAATCTCGGCGGTGAGCGCTCCTTTGCCAAGGCGGGCTACACGGGTCCCACCACGCCGCCGACTCTCCCTGCGGGACTGGAAGGGAAGTACACCGGCACCCTCTCGGACGGCACCTCCGTGGTCTTCAATTTCAAGAGCGACCTCACCGGCACCTGGCGCGGCACGCCCTTTGCAGCCGTTTATGACGGCACGGATTACGTCTGCTTTACCATCGGCAGTACCCTCTATCGCTTCAATATCGAAACCAAAGTTCTGACCTTCGGCTCCGAGACGGTGACCCTCACCGCCTCGGGCGAGATCACCGACGTCCTGCCCGCGGGTGTCTGCGGGACATGGAGCGGTACTTTCGATGGGATGAACAGCGGTACCCGCACCGTAAAGATCGAGGCGAACGGCACGATCGTCTATAACGGTACCGTGACCTTCACCGACGCGTCCTACGATGTGGAGAATAAGCGTATCACGGCAGCGGTCGAGACCGACGCCGGCAAGCTGTGCGAGATCACGCTGACATGGGATCCCGCGACCGGCTCGCTTTCCGCCGAGTATAAGGAAACGACGGACGATACCGATGCCGTAACCCTCCGTTGCTCCTCTCTCACCCTTCAAAACGCATAAACTTGCAGTCAAATTCACTAAATTTGCATGAATATGCATTAACGACGAAGAAAAATTGCAAAAAAGTAAATTTTTTCAGGAAAAACTGTTGACAAATGCAATCGGAAGGTATAAAATAGTTACAAATTAAAAAGAGGAGGACAAAATCCATGAAAAAAGCTTTCAAAGGTTTCTTGCTCGCTGTCGTCGCTATCGCGATGATCCTCTCCATGTTCGCCTGTGCGAAAGATGTGGAGGTCACCTTCGTCGATGAAAGCGGTACGACCATCGCGACCAAGACCGTGAAAGAGGGCGAGACTCTTTCCGAAGAGGACTTTCCCGAAGCTCCCGCAAAAGAGGGCTATGATTTCGTCGGCTGGTATGCCGATGATGCGAAGCTGACTGCCGAGACTCTGATCAACGGCAAGATCACCTTCAAAGCCACCTATAAAAAACAGATCGTAAACGCGACCCTCACCTTTAAGAACGGTGACGCGACCGTTTCCACCGTGACGAAAGAAGCCGGCACCGCGCTGACCGCCGCCGACCTTCCCGCAGATCCGACGCTCGCCGATCATCACTTCCTCGGCTGGTATGTCGGTGAGACGAAGGTGGAGGCAGGCTATGTGCTGAGCGCAGACGCCACCGCGACCGCGAAGTTCGCGCACGATGTCGCTACCATCACCTTCAAGGACGGGGACAATGTCGTCACCACCGTGACGAAGGAGACGGGCGACACTCTCGCTGCTACCGACTTCCCGGGCACCGATCCGACAAAGACCGGTTATCACTTCGTCGGTTGGTTCATCGGTGAGACCGAGTTGACCGAGGGCTACACTCTGAGTGCCGATGTCACCGCTGCC
>CALAFS010000195.1 GCA_937892405.1 uncultured Clostridia bacterium | reverse complement strand
CCGCCGCAAACGCGCCCGCGAACGACCGTTACTCTTCAGGGGTCAACCTCGAAGAGGTATGGGGCGGTGCTCCCCTCGCGACCTTCACCGTAAACGGCGAGGGGGAGGAATTCGCGATTGACCTCACCGACTTTGCCTCGGAGATGTACCGTGCGGGGGCAAGCGCCGTGACGCTCATCTTCACGAGCGGGTCTGCCGAAGGGGTGACGACGGTCAAGACGCTTGATTTTACGACGGCGTACACACCGACGCCCGGCGCATACAGCAACGGCGTGCTCTCTTACCGGCAAGTGACGGATGCCGACGGAAACGGTGCACTCGAGATTTATCCGGAGGCAACCAAAAACGCGAACTGCTCCATACTCTTCGGCGGCTACGACAACAACTTCCTGCCGAATTTCGGCACCGAGGATATCGGCCGTACCTTCCGCATCACCTTCCGGGCAAAGGCAAACACGAAAGGAACCTTTGAGATCGGTATGATGAGCTCCAAAAACCGCAAGCCGGTTCCGAAGGAAGACGGCACGACAGACGCGGAAGACGATAAAAATCACAGCTGGTATCCGTATCTCAAGGAGACCTGCGAGATCACGGAAGCGGACAGCTGGCAGACCTTCACCTTTGAATTCACCGTCGATGCCTACATGGTGAAAAAATATGTCAATCCGGGTTGGGGCGGAGACTGTTATGTTTCCATCAACCAGTTCGCCATCCGTACATTCGACATGAATCCGAACCAAGCGGAAACGGCGTTCACCATCCCTTCGGTTGTGCTGACAGTCGATGACATCGCGGCAGAAGAGGTGACGGGCAGTGCAAATATCACGCTGACCGACAAACCGACAGGAACGCTCGTCAGCGACGCGGGAATCGAACAGCCCGCCTCCCGGGGAACCTCCGGCTCTTATGTGGTGAGCTATGGAAGCGGACAGAAGCCCATGGTTCTGAACCCCTCCCGGGTTACAAATCCGGGACCCAATCAGAATCTGCAGGTCTGGGGCTGGATCAACGGCACGAGATGCAACATCTACACCGACGAGAATGTCGGAAAGACATTCCGCCTGACCTTCAGAGTCGCGTCCACCGAAGCGGGAGTGCTCAATCTCGGGCTTTCCACATGGGGCGGCGACTATGACTGGGCTTACTACCCCGAAACGGAAACGACGATCTCCCTTCGGAAAGACGAGGAACGGAGCTTTTCTTACGAGATTACCGTCACCGAAGAGATGGTAGCGATCCACAAGGGTCTCGGCGACAACAAATCTCTTTCTCCCGCGTTCAAATTCTATAACGGATTCCGTACCGAAGACGGCGCGTACAAAGATGTCACCGTCACGGTAAGCGACTTCCGCGTCTACCGGACGGAAAAGTCCGCATATACGGACGACGGAATGACGGTCGCCGACTTTGAAAATGACACACTCACGGTGGGGACGCGTTATCTTGAAACGAGATACCTTCGCGACGAGGACGGAAACATTGCCGATAAGGCGACCTTTATCGACTATTTCAGAAGAGTCGTCTCTGCGGAAGACGCGCACGGCGGCACCGGCGCGATGCGTTTCCATTCCACCCGGCAAAACAATCTTTCCTACTTTACGAGCCTCCTGCCGATCTCCTACACGGCAGAAGAAGAGGGGAACACTTACACGGTCTCCTTCTATATGAAATCGAGTAAGACGGGCAGATTCAAAATCGCTCTGACCTCGGACGGAAACGGTGATTATGCCGCACTCGGAACACTGGATCAGGCGCAGATCTTCACCGTAGACGAGGCGGATGTGTGGCAGAGATATACCTACACATACACCGTCACCGCTGCCCAGCGGAAAGAAGAAAGCCCTGCGATCTACCTTGTGATCCATCCCTTCGAGATGGGACAGTCGAGCAAATCCGAGACGGTCTCCGGTAAGAATGTCCTGATCTCGGAAGATGCCGTCGACATGTACTTTGACGATATGACGGTGAGAAAAGCGGTGTCGTCGCTCACGGAAACGAACCTTGCCGTCTCTTCTGCGGTCGGGGTTTCCGAACGCGGAAATTCGGATGTGCTCTCCGTGGTTGCGGCGCCCTCCGTCGCGAATGCGAATATCAAGAGAACCTATCTCTCATTTACACCCTGTGCGGACGCCGGACTTTACGAGGCACGGCTTCGCCTGCCTCTGCTGAAGGCTGCGGGTCAGACGGTCCGGGTCTATGCCCTGTACGGCGCTTCCCTGCTCGAATCGCTGACCTATGCGACGGCACCCGCTCCCGCAGGGACGCCGATCGCGGCCTTCACGGCTTCTGTCGGTGAGGTAGTCCTCGATGTCACCGATGCCATTCTCGCCGCCGGCGGAGCGTCCGTAACCTTCCTTCTCGTCATCGACGAAGGCGGTGATGATGTGGAGATCGACAATACGGAAAAGACACCCGTGCTGACCTTGGGAAGTGCGAAAGCCTCCGATCTCGATCCCGCGACGGTCAAGGTAA
>CALAFS010000194.1 GCA_937892405.1 uncultured Clostridia bacterium | reverse complement strand
GGAAAGAAGAAAAAAGCTATGACGGAACTTCGGATCGGACACGGTTATGATGTACACAGACTGACCGAGGGGAGAAAACTGATTCTCGGCGGTGTGGAGATTCCGCACGCGACGGGACTTCTCGGACATTCCGACGCCGATGTTTTGCTTCATGCCCTGATGGACGCAATTCTCGGTGCTCTCGGAGAAGGAGATATAGGCAGACATTTCCCCGATACGGACGATCGCTATCTCGGCGCTTCGAGTCTTCATCTTCTGACTCAGGTGAAGACGATCATGGACGCCCATGGCGCCTCGCTTGTCAACGCGGATATGACACTGATTCTTCAGAAACCGAAAGTTGCCGGTTATATAGAGAAAATGAAGGGAAATATCGCATTTGCTCTTTCGTGTGACGCCGCACGCGTCAATGTCAAGGCGACGACGGAAGAACATCTCGGCTTCACCGGCAGAGAAGAGGGCGTTGCCGCACACGCGGTAGTTCTCCTTTCTCTTGATACCTGAGACCGCACCGCCGCCTTTCGGCGGTCGGCACGGCGGGGAGACAAAGGAGGAACGCGAAGGCTCTCGGAACTTCTTTCACTTTGCTGTCGGCGCGATCGCTTTGCCGTTTTTTCGTCCCTTTCTTATTTTATGGGAATTTTTAGCTTCTGCTACCCGATTTCAAACCTTTTTGTGCCGCCATGGGCGGCAGAATGGAGATTATTATGATACGCATTGCCCCTTCCGTCCTTGCCTGTGATTTTTCTCATCTTGCCGATGAGATCCGTGAAATTGAAAAGGCAGGCGCGGATATGCTCCACCTCGATGTCATGGACGGCATCTTTGTCCCGAATATCTCGTTCGGCTTTCCCGTCATCGAGTCGCTCCGCGACAAGAGCGCGCTTCCGTTCGATGTTCACCTGATGATTGCCGCGCCGGAAAGATACCTTGAGCGGTTCATCGCCGCCGGTGCCGACAGCATCACCTTCCATTACGAGGCGTGCGAGGACATCCCCGTCGCACTGGATACGGTTCGTCTCCTCGGGAAGCGGGTTGCCATCTCCGTTAAGCCGGATACACCGATCGAGGTCGTCTATCCCTATCTTGACCGTTGCGATATGATTCTCGTCATGACGGTGGAACCGGGCTACGGCGGACAGGCATTGATTCCGTCAACGATTGAGAAGATCCGTGCGCTCCGCGCGGAGATCGACCGCAGAGGACTGTCCGTGAAGATCCAGGCGGACGGAGGCATCAATGCGGCGACCGCCGGCGAAGTGATCGCCGCCGGCGCGGACATTCTGGTTGCTGGCAGCGCCGTCTTCCATGCGAAGGATCGCCGCGCCGCGATGGATGCTCTGCGTGGGTGACCACAGGAAAAAAGGAAAGAGTTTTCGGAAAACTTTTTCCTTTTTTCTTTTCTGACAAGAATCGCACCTTTCGTGTGGTAGAATGAAAACAATCAAAGAGGGCGGGGAAGCATTGCACGGAGGTATCAATGAAAACACTCTACATAGATGTATATTTTCTGATCAATCTGACCGTCGACATTCTGGCGCTCCATTTCTCTTCGCTCTTTTTTCATCTTCCGGTGCGCGTATGGCGTCTGACCCTCGCCGGGGGGATCGGCGCCGCGTTTGCCACGGCGACGGTGCTGTGTTCGGATCACACCGCCCTCGTCGTTCTCTTTACCGTCCTCGGTTTTCTCGGTATGATATTTTGCACGGCAGGCGGCGTTCGTCTCTTTCGTATGACGCGCTTTGCACTCGGCTTTCTGATACTTGAAATCCTGATCGGAGGGCTGGTTTACTTCTTCTACGGACTTCTCGGAAATCTGATTAAAAACGCTGATATTGATATAAATAGCGGGGCAGAAAACAGAAATCTTTTGATTTTGTCTGTTATCGTTCTTTTATCCATCGGCATTCTGCGCTTGATCGGCGCATCGTTTTCCGGCGCTTCTTCCGAGCGGTCGTGTGAAGTGTCCTTCGACCTTTTGTCCCGCCCTTTTTGTGTCGGCGCACTTGTCGACTCCGGGAATCTTCTGCGGGATCCGCTCGACGGCACTCCCGTCATGCTTTGGAAAGCCTCGGACGCGAAAGGAAAGCTTCCCGTCGGACTTGCGGGCGACACACCGACGGATTCGAAGATGAAAAGCCGCATTCGCCTGATTCCCGTCCGTACAAGCGGGCGCACACGCATCCTGACCGGCTATCGCGTGGAGGGAGTGACGGTGACGGCGGGGAAGAAACATGAAAAGGTAAATCTGATTATCGCCATAGATGAGGAGGACGGTACATACGGAGGTTACAGCGCACTGTTGCCTTCTGCCGTGTTGGACGCATGCTGAGAATGAATATCTTTCGCGCACTCTCCCGTTTTTTCTCCCGTATTCTCAGGAGAGACCGTGTATATTATATAAATGGTAGTGAACGCCTTCCTCCGCCTCTTTCGGCGGAAGAAGAGGAGCACATGATCGAGAACATCGGATCGGAGGAAGCGAAGAACGCCCTGATCGAGCATAACCTCCGTCTTGTCGTTTATATTGCGAAACGCTTTGAAAACACACACGCCGGCATCGAGGAGTTAATCTCCATCGGCACGGTCGGACTGATGAAGGCGGTCTCTACCTTCAATGCGGAAAAGAATATCAAAATCGCAACCTATGCCTCCCGGTGTATCGAGAATGAAATCCTGATGTTTTTGCGTAAGAGCGCCTCACAGAAAAAAGAGGTCTCCATCGACGAACCGCTGAGCGTCGACTGGGACGGGAACGAGCTTCTTCTTTCGGACATTCTCGGCAGTGAGGGGGACAGCGTTTCCCGCGAAATGGAGGAGGACGAAGAGCGGAGAATCGTCCGTTCCGCGGTCGAGGATCTGAATGCAAGAGAACGCGTGATCATTGAGATGCGCTACGGACTCGGCGGCGGGCATGAGATGACGCAGAAAGAGGTCGCCGACGCGCTCGGTATCTCTCAGAGCTATATATCGCGACTGGAAAAGAAGATTATGTGGCGCCTGCGTAAAAAAATCGAAGAAAAGATCTGATTCTGTCGCTTTTTGCCCGAAATTCCCGAGATTTTTTCTAAAAATCTTTCAAAAAGGGGTTGACAAAGGAGTAGAAGTGTGGTAGAATAAGAAA
>CALAFS010000193.1 GCA_937892405.1 uncultured Clostridia bacterium | reverse complement strand
AACATCCGAATCCCACTTTTGCTCTCTGATTTTTGAATAATTGAATGTGCGCATTCCCTCACCTCCGTTTCGTTTCCCTTATAATATATAACAAATTAAGGGGAATGTCAAGACGAAAATGGATAAATCCCTTAATATTATGCTCAAAATGAGGGAAAATATTCGTGTCGAAGAACCGAAGTAATATCATTTTGGGCATGTTTATATATCCGGTCCTTTGGCGAGCTCTGTAAAAGCATCGCGGTATACATCAAGGACCCGTTTTGCCGCAGTGTCAATAATATCGTCTGTTTCTGATGCCGGTTTGTTGCCTTCTTCTGCATCTGAATAGTACGCCTTTCCGTCATCAAGCCGGAGGCAAGCCAAACGACCTATGTATTCTCCGGGGACTTTACATGTTGGAAAGCCACTACCGCAGTCTGTTCCGATCATTTTGCCGTGAGGACTTGTCCATATCTCCGGCGGATTTTTACTTTGATATTCGCATGTCGGCGTATGACCGAAAATGAGCGTGTAATCCATACTTTCTGATTTTTCTTCCGTTCCTTTGAGTCTGTGCCAGACACAGAATTTTTTGAGACTGTCATAATACCATCCACCGCTTGTCGCAAAAAACTCTTCGGGTGCACCGTGGACGAGCTTATAATATATGTCGTTCACCTGGATGTCAAATGATAGGGGAAGCGATTTCAGAAAGGACAAAATCGCCTCCTGAGTCTCTGCATGACAGCGGTTGAAAGCATCAAGCGTGACTTTCCCGCCGTTCTTCATCCATAACCGTTTCGCACGGTAATAGTTGGTTCCGTTCGCCGTCTGCTTGCAGAGCGTATTCAGCATCATATACTCGTGATTGCCGAGCAACATCCGGATGTTCGCCTTTTTCATGATGTATTTCAGAATTTTAATTCCGTCAGGGTGCCTGTCGATTACATCACCGAGGATATATAACGTATCATTTTTCCGAAGCCGGATCTGCCTCATGACGGAACGGAAAAACGGAAGATTCCCGTGAATATCGGACATCACATAGACCATCGTTTTGCATCTCCTTTTTTGGGACATGTATGCTTATTCATGATATTATACACCTTGCCCGCTCCGGTGTGAATAATCGGGAGGTTAAGAAGATAACCTGAGGGATGAGTTTACACAAATAAATATCGGCGGCACGCTCTGTTCCCGAATTTTTGACCTTTATATTGCTTTAACAGAGCATCAGCACACAAAAAAATCGATGCTCTTTGAATTTATTCTGTTTTCCCCTTGCAATTTATCGGAAATTATTGTATACTGTGAAAGTACAAATCTATCCGTATATGAGGTGGAAAATGGCTGCAAGCTACAAAAAATTATTCAAACTGCTGATTGACCGCGAGATGAAAAGCAAGGAGCTCGCCGCAAAGGCGGGAATCAGCCCGGCAACACTCGCAAAAATGAAAAAAGACGGTGCAACCGTATCAAGCGACGTGCTCGTGAAAATCTGCACGGCACTCGGTTGCACGATGGATGATATAGTAGAGATAGTTCCATCTGAAAATGGTAGTAGAATCTGAGGGAAAACAGCAATGACTATACTGAGCTTATTTAGCGGATGCGGCGGGTTGGATCTCGGATTTGAAAAAACCGGATTCGAGATACCGATCGCAAACGAATATGATAAAAAGATATATGAAACATTTAAGGTGAATCATCCAAATACTCATCTGATAGAAGGTGATATTCGCAATATTGCGGAAGATGATTTTCCGGATGAAATCGACGGCATTATTGGCGGACCGCCTTGCCAAAGTTGGTCGGAAGCTGGTTCACTTCGAGGGATAGATGACGCGAGAGGTCAGCTGTTCTATGAGTATATACGAATCCTGCGAAAAAAACAGCCGAAGTTCTTCCTTGCCGAGAATGTTAGCGGCATGCTTGCAAACCGCCATTCGGAGGCCGTGAAAAATATTCTTGCAATGTTTGAAGATTGCGGTTATGATGTTACACTGACATTGGTAAATGCGAAAAATTACGGTGTGGCACAAGAGAGAAAGCGTGTTTTCTACATTGGGTTCAGAAAAGACTTGCATATAGATTTCAGATTTCCAGAGGGATCGACGGTCGATAATGAAAAAAAGCTTACCTTGCGCGATATTATATGGGACTTGCAGGATACGGCAGTCCCGACATCCCCACATAACAAACACAATCCTGATGCGATCAACAATAATGAATATTTTACAGGTGCATTCTCGCCAATATTTATGAGTCGAAATCGCGTTAAGTCATGGGATGAGCAAGCGTTTACTGTTCAAGCATCCGGACGGCAGTGTCAGCTTCATCCGCAAGCACCCAAAATGATTAAGGTCGGAAAAAACGATTGTCGATTTGTTGAAGGAAAGGAATCCTTATATCGGCGCATGACAATTCGTGAGGTTGCCCGGGTACAGGGATTTCCTGATGATTTTCAATTTATCTATCAGGATGCCGATGATGCTTATAAAATGATTGGAAATGCAGTCCCCGTTAATTTGGCATACGAGATAGCCAAAGAAATCAAAGAAACATTAAAGAAAGGAAACTGAAATGAATATAATTGATGCGGTTATAAATCTTGTAAATAAACCAGTAACAGAAGTAGTTTCATATTATAAGGGGCATAATAGAGCCAATAATGCAGGAGAGGCTTTGGAAGAGTACATTAAGGATTTGTTTGCAAATTCGTTTGGGCTTAATGAACAGGCGAGACTTCAAAAAATGAGCGAAGTCTTTTCGTATTTGGGGAACAATTCTAACCCTCCTGACGCTATGTTGAAAAAGGGAGATGCCATTGAAATCAAAAAGATTGAAACAAACACTGCCTCACTGGCTCTTAATAGTAGTTACCCCAAGCAAGTTCTTAGATCGGATAGCACTATGATTTCTTCTGCATGTAGAAATGCCGAAGTATGGGATAAAAAAGATATTGTATATTGTGTTGGAGTGGTTCAAAATAACAGTTTGAAGCATCTTGCAATGGTTTACGGATATGATTATTGCGCGGCTGAGGAATGCTATAGTAAAGTTAAAACAACAATTAAGAACGGTGTGGAATCTATTCCTAATGTGGAGTTTGCTGATACAAATGAATTAGGACGAGTTAACAAAGTAGACCCACTGGGAATTACATATCTTCGTGTTCGTGGAATGTGGGGAATTGAAAATCCTTGGACGGTATTCAATTATATATATAACAGAAACTATTCCAATAAATTTAATTTTATGTGTGTGATTAATTCTGACAAATGGAACAACCTGGATAATAGAAATGCTTTGATTGATATGGAAAAATCCAAGGAATGTTTAAAAATTTCGGATGTTAAAATCAAAAATCCAAATAATCCTGCACAGTTGCGTGATGCAAAATTAATCACATTTTATATCAAATGACTGTTGCGAGCCTGTTTGCGGGAATAGGCGGTATTGAACTTGGTTTCGCTCAAGCAGGATTTCAAATTCTATGGGCGATAGAAAAGGATCACAAATGTTGCCTCACATATCGGCATAACCATAAAGAAATCCCGCTGATTGAGGCAGATATTTGCAATGTAGATCCTCATTCTCTTTCTACGGTCGACGTTATAGCCGCCGGATTTCCTTGTCAGCCATTTTCGATTGCTGGTCGGCAGCGTGGCTTTTGTGATAACCGCGGCAATCTGTTTTATGAAGTGATCCGTTTTGTACAAGCTATTCAGCCACGAGTTGTTTTTCTTGAAAATGTTCAGAACCTACAAGAGCATGACAACGGCAGAACATTTATCACGATTCATAATGCGTTGGTCGAAAGCGGGTATTATATCAGATACCGCGTTATGAGAGCTTCTGAGTATGGCAATGTCCCGCAGATCCGCGACCGTATTTATATTGTGGCATTTAAGGATATTACTGATTGTGATGTGTTTAAATTTCCCGATACAATTCCACTAACAGTTTCAATTGATAATATAATTAATAGGCATGAGGAAAAGAACCGGGTCTACTATTATCAGAAAAATGATCTTTTTTTCGCAAAAGTGCGAGAAATTGTAACAGATCAATCATCTATATATCGTGTGTATCATGAAAGTATAAAAATTACACAAAACCACATGTGTCCAACATTGACTGCTTCAATGGGGATGCAAAGGGATCAAGTCCCGCTTGTAATTGATAATTACGGGATTCGAAAGTTAACGCTTCGTGAATGTCTTGATTTTCAGGGATTCCCTAAAGACTTTTATTTTCCCAATACGATTACAATTGAAGATGCTTATAAGCAATGCGGAAATACGGTTTGCGTTCCCGTAGTCAAAAGGGTAGCTGAAAGAATTATAAAAATAATGCGATAGTAGTTTGGAGGTGATAGTGTGGTATCATTGAGTGATTTTTCAGAGTGGATGAAAGAGAATACCGAATTGTCCGACAGTTCAATCTATAAATACACGCGGGCTGTAAATACGATCTCAAATGAACTGCAGGAAAAGGGAGTGATTGCGAGCAACCTTCTTGTAATGTCTACTTTGCAACTTGACATTTTTATACCTTTGATTTTAAATGATCCGGATTTCACGATAAAAAACCGAACCGGAAACAATATGTACAGCAATGCTCTGAAACAGTATAGGTTGTTCAGAAATGTCGAAAACTTCGATGTTGCCAATCAAAGCGAAGTTATGGGTGCCATTGAAAATTATGCAGAGCTCAAGGAGACGGAACGCAGTGCATTGGTGAAGTCCCGAATCGGACAAGGAATATTCAGAAAATCACTTATTGACAAATATCACGGACGTTGTGTTGTTACCGGTATCAATGAAAAGAAACTCCTTATTGCTAGTCACATTAAGCCGTGGGCGGTATGTTCAAATGCAGAACGCTTGAGTGTTGAGAACGGATTATTACTGAGTCCGACATTTGATAAGTTGTTTGACTGTGGATTAATCTCTTTCACGAATATCGGAAAGATATTGATTTCGTCGCAGCTGTCGGCGGAAGTGATTAGCAAACTACAAATTTCCGCCACAGATACATTTGATTTGAAAGTATCGGACGATTTAAAGCATAACCTCGAGTATCACAGAGATGTGGTGTTTACAACACAGGGACGAAAAGTTATATAAAAAAGAGATATACAATAGAGCGAAGAACTGATTCCTTTGAAAAACAACCAGAAGAATAATTTCGGACGCTTTAATTCATAGGATAAATTTGTAATTGTTTATGATAAAAATCATGTTCGTCTGCCACGGCAATATTTGCCGTAGTCCGATGGCAGAGTTTATTTTCAAAGACCTTGCGAAAAAGCAAGGCATCGCAGATCATTTTTTAATTGCTTCTTCTGCTACAAGTACGGAAGAAATTTGGAGCGGAATCGGCAATTCGGTCTATCCTCCGGCGAAAGCCGAGCTTGAAAGACATGGGCTGACTTGTGGCGGCAAGCGCGCGGTGCAGATGCAAAAGAGCGACTACGACAAATACAATCTGTTCATTGGCATGGACAGCTCCAACATCCGCAATATGCTCCGCATTTTCGGCGGCGATCCTGTGGGAAAGGTACATAAGCTGATGGACTATACGCCCCGCGGCGGTGATGTCGCCGATCCGTGGTATTCCGAGCGCTTTGATGTGGCATATCGGGATATTTTCAACGGCTGCACGGCATTACTTGATGCCATTCTGAAGCAATGAAATGAGGCGATTTTTTGACCGAAGCAGTAGCGGCTCTCATTTGGGAGGGTGACAAATTCATGATCTGTCAGCGCCCGGCGCACAAAGCAAGAGGACTCCTTTGGGAGTTTGTCGGCGGCAAGGTGGAGCCCGGAGAAACCAAAGAACAGGCGCTCATCCGGGAATTCCGGGAAGAGCTTGCCGTCACTCTCTCTGTCGGCGATGTGTTTATGGATGTCATTCACGAATATTCCGACATCACCGTGCATTTGACTCTGTTCAACGCCACCATTGCCGATGGCATTCCGCAAAAGCTGGAGCATAACGACATTAGGTGGATCACGCCGAGTGAGATTGCCAATTACGAGTTTTGCCCGGCAGATGAGGGAATATTGAAAATAATAGCGATACATTGTTAGAAAACGCGCTGAATTAATGGAAGTTTATTAAGGAGGAAACCATGGGACTTCGTCTTACGGAAATAAGAATTAACAATTTTCGTTCAATAGAAGAATTGAATATCGAATTGAACGATTTAAATTTACTAATCGGTCAAAATAATTGCGGAAAA
>CALAFS010000192.1 GCA_937892405.1 uncultured Clostridia bacterium | reverse complement strand
CGGGCGGGGAAGGCTTTGTCCGCGTCGGGGAAGAAGAGATTCCCCTCCGTGCGGGTCATGCTTACCTGATCCCTGCCGGATTGCGCTATTCTTACGGGACACGGTCGCACCTTGAAAAGCTCTTCTTTCATTTTAACCTTGTCCGCCCAGACGGTTACGATTACTTTAATCGTTTCGGCAGAGTTGCCGAGGTCCCGTTGCCTTTGGACGACGCCGAGGAACTTCGCCGCCTCTTTTACAGCGACGAGGTCTTTGCTGGCGCCCTGACAACAAAACTGTACATCTGCCGCCTTCTTTCCGAGATTCTCGCCGCCTACCCCTATACTCCTGCCTATATGACGGGCTTCAGCCCGCGTACCGCAGCGGCGGTCGCCTATATCTACGATCACCTCCGTGCTACGCTTACCGTCCGTGAGGTCGCCGCCGCGCTTTTTGTCTCGGAGGGGACTCTGACCGGTGATTTCAAGCGGGAGGTCGGCTGCCCTGTCTCCCGGTATATCGACGACTGCGTTCTCCGCTCGGCGGAGGAACAGCTTCTCTGTACCGATCGTACTGTCAGCGAGATTGCCACCGCCTGCGGCTTCTGCGATCCTTTTTATTTCTCCCGCAGGTTTCACAGCGTGTTCGGGATTTCCCCCTCCCGCTACCGTAAAATCGTAAGAACGGAAAAGGAGTGACATCGTCACTCCTTTTCCGTTCTTTTTTGAAATTATACCATCAAGCCCGAGATCAGCTCGGTCAGTTCCGCCGGATTCTCTACCGAGAGCCCGCCGATCAGCCGCGCCTCTGCGTACAGAATCTTTGCGTACGCCGCCACCTTTTCTTTATCGGCTGTAAACAATTCTTTCAGTTTTGCCGCGATCGGATGTCCCACATTGATCTCCAGCACCACATTGGCGTGAATCCCGTCGACGGCACCCGGCATCTTCTTCAATACCTTCTCCATCTCGACGGACAGCTCGCCTTCACTGGTCAGGCAGACCGGGTATTTCTTCATCGAATTGCCGAAGCGTACCGCACTGACATTTTCACCGAGTGCTTCCTTCATATAGGAAAGAAGCTCTTCGGCACTCTTGTTTTCCTCTTCGAGCGTCTTTTTCTCTTCTTCGGTCGCGATGTCGAGCGCGTCGGTCGTCACATTCTTGAATTCATGGTCGGCATACTTTCCGATCATACGGACGGCGAACTCGTCCACATCGTCGGTGAAGCAGAGTACCTCGTACCCCTTTTCCGTGACCGCTTCCACCTGCGGGAGCATTTTGATCTTGTCGATCGTTTCGCCTGCCGCGTAGTAGATGGCATTCTGCCCCTCTTTCATGCCTTCGGTATATTCTTTCAGCGTCATCATCTTTCCGTCTTGTGCACGGGGGAAGAGAATCAGATCCTGAAGCACATCCTTGTGCATGCCGTAGTCGCTGTAAAGACCGTATTTCAGCTGTACGCCGAATTCTTTGTAGAACTTTTCGTATGCCTCTCTGTCGGTGCTCAGCATCTTCTCAAGCTCCGACTTGATCTTCTTTTCGATCGCCTTCGCCATGACCTTCAGCTGGCGGTCATGCTGGAGCATCTCACGCGAGATGTTTAACGACAGATCCGCCGAGTCGACAAGTCCCTTGACGAACCCGAAGTAGTCGGGCAGAAGATCCGCGCACTTCTCCATAATCATGACGCCGCTCGAATAAAGCTCCAGGCCCTTCTCGTATTCCTTTGTATAATAATTGTAGGGTGCGTGTGAAGGAATGAAGAGCAGGGCGGTGTAGGTCGCCGTACCTTCGGACTTCTGCGTGATGACGCGCGCCGGTGCCTCATAGTCATAGAACTTCTCGGTGTAGAAGTTCTTGTATTCCTCTTCGGTGACCTCGGACGGATTCTTTTTCCACAGCGGAATCATGCTGTTGAGCGTCTCCACCTCGGTGACAGTCTCGTATTCGTCCTCTTTGCCGCCTTCCTTTTTCTTCTCCTTCGTCACTTCCATACAAATGGGATAACGGATATAGTCGGAGTATTTCTTTACAAGGGAGCGGATCTTGTACTCTTCGAGATAGTCGGAGTATTTTTCGTCTTCGGTGTCCGGCTTGATATGCAGAATGATGTCGGTGCCGACACCGTCGCGCTCACCTTCGCCGAGCGTGTAGCCGTCGACGCCTTCGGATTCCCATACATTTGCCTTTTCCGCACCGTAGGGGCGCGAGATGACCGTGATCTTGTCCGCTACCATGAAGGCGGAATAAAAGCCCACGCCGAACTGACCG
>CALAFS010000191.1 GCA_937892405.1 uncultured Clostridia bacterium | reverse complement strand
CTTCTTTGAATTGCAGATGACGGGAACGACGCCGGTGGCGAGTGCCTCGAGGCACCCGATGCCCTCCGCCTCATATTCGGCGGCATGAACATAGAGGTCGGCGTGTCGGTTCACATGCACCATCTCTTCTCTTGTGAAAAAGCGGAAAACAGGGGGCACGGGAAGATCTTGTGCTTCGTTTTGCAATTTCTTTTTCAGAGGTCCGTCGCCGGCGAAGATCAGGCGGATCTTATCGCCGTATGCCGAATATTTCACGGCGCGGATCAGGGTTTTATGCGATTTTTCCTTGGAATATCTGCCGGTATAGAGAATGTTGATTTTGCCGTCCTCTTCCCTCTCCTCTTCTTCGGGATAGAAGATCTCGTTGACGCCGTTGGAGATCACATAGCCGTTCGTCTCCCCGAACATGCCCTCATAGAGGTCACGGACATACTGGGTGACATAGTGAATCGCGTCACAGTGCTTATAGAGACGGCTGAAATGCTGATAGGCGATGCGGTTGACAAGGTGGCTCTTCTTCATGAAGATATGGGAGGAAAAATTCTCGGCGAGCAGATGGCACCCGGCGGAGAGCGGAATGCCCGCCGTGCGCGCCTCTCTTGCGGCGCAGAGTCCGAGAGCGAACGGAAGCATGACATGCACGATGTCGGCGCCCGCGATCGCCTCGCGGACGACCTCGATATCCGGCTTTGCCAGTGTGACGCCGTTCGACGCAAGGTAGGAATCGAGGGGTCCGAAGCTGCGGTTCGGTACCACATAGCAACCGGCATGTCCCTTTTTATCCTTATCGGCGCAGAGGATCCGCACTTCGTGTCCGCGGGAGGAGAGGTAGCGGATCAGGTTCATCGCGGCGATGGTCGTGCCGTTGTTCTCCTCTCCGAGAACATCACATACTACGGTGATCTTCATTTGTTTCGTCTTCCTTTTTGATATACTCGACATAGGCGTAGCTTTGCTCTTTTTCAACGGTTTCTTTCATGAAATTGTAAACTTTATCACGCATTTCCGCCTTGTTTTCACATTCCTCCGGGAAGATCGGCTTTCCGATCGTGACCTTTACGGTCGGAGGAAGAAAACGAAAAATCTTGCGTTTGTGATATGTCACGGTGAAGCCGACAGCGGGGACACCGAAGAGAAAAGGATAGGAAAAAGAGGCGTCGGCGAAATGGCGGATATCGTTATAGTACGGCCAGATGTGCGCCTCGGGATAGACGGTGAGCACCTGCCCTTCGGAGACAAGCTTTTTCATCTCGTGGAGCATATGTCTTGCGGCGGAAAGATCGGTAGGCACCGGAATCGCCCCCATGAAGGGGACGAGAATACGCGCGACAGGGATCGAGACGATGTCGGGGTGGACGAGGACATTCGCCTTCTTCGGGAAGGTAATCATCGTCGGGGTAAAGGCATCGCCGCCCATTTGCGTATGGTTCCCGTAGAGAAGATAGCCGCCGCGGAGTCCGCGCAGATTCCGCCGCCCGCGCACGCGCAATCCCCGCCCGATGTACATATAAAGAGCGGCGACGGGCGTCGCGATCAGACGGTAAAGAAGAATCTCGCCGAACTTCCAGAAAATATTTTTCTCATGCGAATAGCGGTACTTACCGTCGATCTTGCGTGCGTTGATCTTATTATGGGTCGAGGCGAAGTCGTCATTCAACTCGTCGGTATAATAAATTGTCCGTTTCTTCATATTTTCTCGTGCTCAGCCTTCCGGCGTCGCCCCGACCGGTGTGCGGTCGGCTTCCTGTTCTTTCATGAATTCGTCATAGAAGGCGTAATCTTCGTCAAAGGCGGTGATCCCGAGCTTTTTATGCACGGCATCTCTCTGCCACTGCTTGATGTTGTAGAGGTGAAAGATCGGGAACCAGATGATGCCCTTATTGAAATGCTTGATGACGGTCTCGGGCACGATGCCCCGTTGCTCGTTGAAGCGGCGCTCCAGCGTATAGCGGGCGGTGGCACTGCGGTGGATCGCCGACTGGTCGGGCATGGCAAACCACTTTTCACGGATCAGCTTTCTGCACTTTACGAACATGCCGGTCTCCCGGATTTTCGCAAGATTCAGAAGAAGGACGCCGGAGTTGCAATAGTCCTTCGCGACCCAGAAGGTACCCATGTAATCGAGGGCGGCGCCGTACTCGTAATCCGTGATGTCGATGTCCCAAAGCTCGCGGATATCGCGGCACGCCATCGTGTCGATGTCAAGATAGATCGCCTTGTCATACGGGACGACCTCGGGGTCGTCGGCGAGCAGGCGAAGAAGGGCGTACGGGGTGTAACAGTTCTTGAGGTTCTTGCCCCCGTCGAAAGTCTCGATAAACTTCTCCGAAAGGTCGACGCGCACGGCGCGGCTCTCGGGGTGAAAGCGCTTCAGCGCGCGGTCGAGAAGAGCGACATGCTCTTCTGTGATCGGGAGATATTTCGGATTTGCCGCGGAGTCGTCCATCGTGAGGATCCGGATCTCGAGCGATGCCTCGGTGCGCCGTGCGACGCTGAGTGCCGAGAGGAACACGCCCTCGAAAATCCTGTCGTTTCCGCAATAGAGGATCGGTATCATTCGGTTTCTCCTTCCGGAAGGATAATTTCGGTTGCCGCCCTTCTCTTCTCCCGTGCGGTGCGCCATGCAAAGAAGAAGTAGAAGAGCATGCTGACAAAAATCGTGAAGTAGTAGGTAATGAGACGCCAGATCAGCATACCGCCGTAACTGACGCTTGTCCCGGCGCCGAGCGCCAGGGCGGCGAAAATGCTCGAAAAAGCGAATTCGATTCCGCCGCTCGAACCCGGGGTGGGGACGAAGACGACCGTCGTGACGGCGAAGGCGGAGCCGAGCACCACAAAGAAGAGACGGTCAAAGCCGATGTCGAGGTGCAGGGCGCGAATGATGAAAAAGGTGACGGCGTAATAGAAAAACATGGTGACAAAGCGGGTGAGATAACAGAGGACAAAGGTCTTTTTATCCCGCCAGAGGGTGTGGAACGCCGCCTGCGTATTCTCGGTATACTCGTTGAACGCCTCGATCCTCTTCTCAAGGAAGGCGCGGAGAAATCCGATGCGGGAAAACAGGCGCATGAGTGCGACAATCCACGAGCGCACATGCCGGCTCGTCCCGAGGATCACGGTGCAGATCAGGACGAGGAAGTTCGCCGAAAAGCCGACGATCGCGACGATCCCCATGCCGTCGGAAAGGATAAAATCCCGGGCGTAAATCAAAGAGAGAAGCGCATAGGTATTCGTCACCATCATGAAAATCAGAAAGTTCATGATTAAAAGTCCCGTCGCGTCGGCGAGAGAGGTTTTCTTCTTTGACAGGGCATACGCCTGAAAGGGCTGTCCGCCCGTCGCAAAGGGGGTGATCCCGTTAAAGAAATGCTCGGTCATGCCGATGGTGTAGACATCGGAAAAGCGGGTCGGAACGCCCTTTGAACGGGCGAGAAAGCAAAGCGTCAGTGGGTAGAGCGCGAGATAGACAAGAATAAAGAGGAGTGCCGCGAGAACATAACGCACATCGGCACTGCCGAGGACGCCGAAGATCTCGCCGATGTCATTCATCGACAAAACGAAGATCAGAATGGCAACCGTCAGCGCGGCATAAAAGAGGTAGAGCCATATTTTTTTGCTTTTTTTCTTTTCTTCCGTCGGCATGTCGCACCACCTTTCATCAAAGTCCCGGAAGGGACAAAAAAACGGGAAGTTCCGTCGTTTCGGCACAAAAAGCGCGCACCCGCGATAAAATTATTTTTCCCGTTGCAAAATTTTTTATTTTATGTTATACTGGTACCGTAAGAAAAAGACACCTGTATTACTCTAATTGAATTCCATGGAATTAGCAAGGAGCAAACGAAGCCAAATGTACATGTTTAGACATTTGTAGCGTTTTGTCAAGTAAAAAACGGAAAAATCCGGAAATATTTTGGAATATTTTGTAAGAAGACGGCGAATTTCAGAAAACACGCCGATCTTTTGCGGAAGGAGCATCACTTTTGAAATACGATATTACACGCCCCGCGACCAAGGGCGCTCTGCGTGTGCTCGGTACGGTGAGCGAAGCATTCCTCGGTCTTCTGACCGAAAAATCCTTTGACGGGATCACCGTCAATGAGATCTGCGAGCGGGCGGGCTACCCGCGCGCGACCTTCTATAACTACTTCAACGACAAATACGATCTTCTGAACTATCTCTGGTACCGGCTGGCGGCGGGGATTGAACGCGAGAGCTTCAAAAATGTCGCGCCGGAGGACTATCTTCTCGTCTACTTCGACAAGCTCTACTCCATGTTCGAGGCGATGGAAGAAAAACTGCGTCTGATCCTCAAAAAGAATCTCGGCGACAGCTATCTGATGAGCAGCATGCGCATTTACCTCAATACACAGATCAAATCCTTCTTCGAGGACAGCCCGCTCGCGGCGGGGCGTCCCATCCCCCGCGACATGATCGCGGAGCATTACGCAAACACGATTTACATGATTTTCGAGTGGAGATTCTTAAAGCAGAACATCTGCTCAAGAGAAGAGACTTTTGCGTATGCGACCTATCTTTTACGCAATATCTGACTATATTTCTTTGCATTTTATCCCATATTGTCGAGTAAAGTACAGCGAACACGCTTTTCGGACGGCGGATATTTTCGCCGTCCTTTTTCTTTGCTTTTTCATATTTCGGACGAATTTTATCAACAGAAATTGA
>CALAFS010000190.1 GCA_937892405.1 uncultured Clostridia bacterium | reverse complement strand
ACTATAAAATAAAAGCAGGGACTGTCTGCAGTACGCGATTGTCCCTTTACCGAATCTTACAGAAAGAGTGCGCGATCCATGGATATTATACGCTTTCCGCAGACGATCCTCCGCGCGGAGAAAAAAACGCAATGCCTCCCGCTGAATCACATTCAGTACCACGACTGCTATGAGTTATATTATCTCTGCTCCGGTGAGTGTACTTATATTTTCGACAGTGCCTGCTATCATCTGCGCGCAGGAGGTGTCGCTCTGATCCCGCCCGGAGTGCACCATCGCACAACGAGCGACCACGCGACGCGGATCGTCTCTTACTTTATGGAAGAGCACCTCGAGCGCCTCTGCTCCCCCGCCCTGCTCTCGCAGTTTCTCTGCCTGCATGCGCCGACCGTCGTTCAGTTCCCCGAGGAGGAAAACCGACGGTACGGTGCGCTCGCGCACGCCTTTCTTGCCGAGTCGGACAGGCGCACCGCCGCCGGACTTTTCGGCACGGAGGAGAGCGACAAGATGATCTTCCTCCTTCTCAACATGCTCTACCTGATCGAAAACACGCCGCGCGTCACCCCGACCGCGAACGCACACGGTGAAGAAATCGGGCGTGTGCTCGCCTATATCGACGCGCATTTTTGCGACATTCACCGTATGGAAGATGTCTCGGGCGCGCTCTTCTTCTCCCCTTATCATCTTTGCCACCTCTTTCAGAAGAAGCTCGGCGTCTCCTTCATCTCTTATCTGAATATGAAGAAAATCGGTCACGCGGCAAAGCTCTTGCGTGAAGGTTCCACCGTCACCGAAGCGGCAGAGACGGTCGGTTATTCCTCCCCTTCCTATTTTTCCAAGGTCTTCAAGCGTGAAATGCTCCTCTCTCCCGCGCAGTATATGAAAAAATACAGGGAAAACTGAGAGAATGCAGAATTAAGAATTATGAATTCAGAATTATATAATCAAGGCTTCTTTTCTCTCGCCGCAGGTTTATTTTACCAAAAAGAATGAAAAGGCAGAAAAGAGAAATATACGATCGACCATAGCCTAATTCTTAATTCTTAATTCTTAATTCTTAATTCTTAATTCTTCATTCGTTAAGTTCTTCATTCTGAATTCTGAACTAAAAATTGATTCTTTTCTCTCGCCGCAGGCGAATTTCACATACCGCAGGTATATTTCACGCGCGGAGCGCATTTCACCCGCCGAAGAAACAACATTCTGTCGGTGATCTTCGTATCTCTCGGCGGATTTCGTTGCAGGTTGCAAGGTGCAACCCGCCGTAGGGGCGACCATCGGTCGCCCGCGAAATGCAATGTTTTTTTGCAACGCGATCTGTAAATACATGCCGTTTTGAAAACTTTTATTTACATATCTACGCAATTTTAGGCTCTGCCGCAACGGGCGACCGATGGTCGCCCCTACAAGAGGGCGGGTGCCTTATGGGTAGGTAAGCGATACTCCTTGCCTTTTGCGGGTCGTCGGGGGCGCCGACCCCTACAGGGTGAAATTGCGGCGTGAGATTCTCTTTTTGGCGCGAGCGACAATGACAGCGAAGGTGCGCATGTTTTCTTGCAAGGCAAAAATTAAAAAACGCGACGGGTTTGTCATTTCAACACCTCCTTCCAAGCAGGGCGCTTTTGGGGAGGCGTCATTTTCGTGGGAAAATAACGGCGAGAGTCTGCCGGACAAATCCGTGATACAGACGCAAGGGAGCGGGGCGAAAGGAATTCGCCCCGCTCCTGCGTTTTTTATGCGGCTTTTATTTTGCCTGATTGTACTTTGAAAGGTCTGTGGCGTAGCAATACTTTGCGGAAGTGAACTTGCCGAAAATGTACTTGTTCGTCGCGGACTCACACATGGTATAGAGCTTTCCGTCCACGACGGTGATCTCCTCTGCCATGGGAGCGAGCTTAATGTCTTCGATCATCGTAGAGCTATCGAGGACGAAGAGGGGCACCTCCTGACCGAGGACGGTGATCTCACCCTCCTGCTTATTCGTCTCATAGCTGTAAAGGTGGGAGAAGGCGACGGCATACGAGGTCGAGAGATACATTCTGCCCTCGGCATCAAAGCACATGCCCTGCACAAGTCCCGGGATCGAATAGGCGCGCTCGATCTTCTCGGAGATGCCGAGAGGAGCGGTGTCATCGAGCTTGTATGCGAGGATCAGCGAGGGGTTCTTGTCCCCTGCCGCGGTCGTGTACTTATGAGAATCGGGGGTCTTATAATTTGCTTCGCGATAGAACTCTCCGACATAGATCGTGTCGCCCTCAATGTGCGTGAACGCGACATGAAGCGAATCGTCCGCCGTCTCGGTCGAGAAGGTACCGACCGCGCGGACACTCTCCCCGCTCTTCGCCGACGCGAAGTCCGCGCGGCGGAAAGCGACAAGTCCCTTGCTGCTCGCGACATAGACGAAATCCTTGCCGACGGTGATGCCGCCAACATGCCCGGTGTAGGCGCTGCCGTCCTCACCCGCAAGGTTCAGTCTCTTGATCTCCTTGCCGTCCGCACGGGACACGAGGGAGACCTGCGACGCGGCGCCGTCCGTTCTGTAACCTGTGATGAAGAATGTATCGCTTGCGCTGTCGTAGGCAAGTCCCTGGTGGATCATGCCGTCCGAAAGACCGGGAATGACAAAGGCTTTTTCCGAATTCTTGTAATAGTCCCGCACGGGCAGTCTGAAGTAGGCTCTGACGCCGAGAACGAGAAGAAGAACCAACCCGACAAGGCAACAGAGAATAATCAGCGCCACCTTCAGGGCTTTCTGTTTTCCGGAACGAATTTTGTAATGTGACATATGTTTCTCCTTTTCCGTCGCACCGCTTTTCATTTTTTTCGATGCCGTCAAAAGCTCCACATGTCACCTCGCGTATCGCGACCTACTTATTATAGCACTTCTTCCGAAAAGAGTCAACCCCCGTTTTTGAACGCTGAATTTTGCCGGTAGGAGTTCCCGGGCGAGACATGCGGTTCATCAGTCCTTCGACAAAAATTGCTCACTCATTTCTGAATTCTCCGCACTGCCCGCAGCTCGATATAGCCGCGTTCGCCGCGGGGTTCTAATTGAATGCGCGGATTTTCATCGTCCCAAAGGTAGCCGATGACGGACGGATCATAGCTGTCCATCGCCGCCTGCACGGTGCGGATGGCTTCGCAGTAATCTTCCTCCCTAAAAGCCGGACCCTGAAACATCAGATATTCCGCCTCAGGCAGACGAATGGTGTCGAAGCCCTCCGGGATCATCCCCATATAATCGGTTTCGACCTCCACGCCCTGCACATAGGTGGAGGTGTTCGGCTTTTTGTACTTTTCGGGCAGCCACATGGAAACCGGCTCTCCGCAGAGTGATTTCATGCTCATGAGTATGCCCCAGACATCACAGCTGACTTCCTCGCAGTATGGGAAATAGTCTGCCGCCTGCCTGCCGCGCTTGATGATACACAGGCGTTCCGGCTTGCGGACAACCTGTATAAAGATCGGTTGAATGTTTGACATGTCGGTGTTCTCCTTTCGTAATTCACGATATTTTGCACCGTAAGGAATAAAGAAGGTGATCGGAACGGGATTTTTCGTGTAGACGCTCGGATTCAGACCGAACTCCCGGTAAAATGCCCGCGTGAAAGTGTCCACATTGGAAAATCCGGCATCAAACGCCGCGTCGATTACTTTAACTTTACCATCTCGCAACCTTTTTGCCGCCTGTGTGAGTCGGTATTTGCGGATGTACTCGGTCGGTGTAAGACCAAGGCAGTCCCGGAACAGGCGATAGGAATACCACGGGGAAAACAGCGATGCCCGCGCAAGATCGGACAGACTGATTTCCTCCGTTTTATTTGCTTCTATGTAGTCCTGCATACGCTGGACGGCAAGCACCTGTTCTTTCATGTTCTCAACTCCTTACAGGCAATATTATACCGTATACGGCGGAGCTTTTCTCGACTTTCCTTGCCCTTTTGTTGCGAACGCATCCACTGCGGCATAGGGAACGGCCTTGCTTTTTCAATAACTTCAAAAATCGCTTGTCATTCATTTCGATTTTTATGCCACGACCACCACATTAAAATTTAGGCTTTTCGTAATTGTACGGGATGCTTGTCCCGACAACAACATCCTCGATCTTATCAATAATCAACCAGTCGTCCATGTTACCCTGATGGTCAAAAGCGAGGGGAGCAATTTCTTCTACGCTTTCAAATTCCACAAGGCACAGACATTTCTTGTGCCAGCGTGTAATCTGCTTATCTGACAAATTGAGCTTTTTCTGATTGTCGGCAAGAACTTTTGCGATTTCCTCATCAGACAACTTTACAAAATTCTGAACCTCTTTGACCGTGGCAGTTGCGGTAATCGAAGCACTTCCTTTTTCCATGAAATAAAGGCGCTCTCCTGCAAAGACCCGGCTGTGTGGAATTTTTCGTCCTGCCGCACCGCGCACGACCATAGTTTTTGTTCCGGCGAGAATCTTGTCAAGCTCTTTCTCACCTTTCTTTCCTGCGTTATCACAATAAACTAAATGTACCATTTATAATATCCTCCCGAGTTTTCAGTTTACGGAATTTGTCAGTCCAGCGCACGAAGGTCGGACTGCTCATACCGATGATGCCCCGGCAAGCCCTTTTTGTAATTCCAGCATACGATCGCGTCGTGCAGGCTCTTTCCGGGATTGTCTGCAAAGAAATCACGGATGTATGTGTTGT
>CALAFS010000189.1 GCA_937892405.1 uncultured Clostridia bacterium | reverse complement strand
GCATGAGCTGATAGTCGGCAAGAGGATACTTGATGCCGCTCTTCTCATCGGTGATAACCGCGAAGGGTGTCACCTCGGAACCGGTACCGGCGGATGTGGGAATCGCGATGAAGTATGCCTTTTCGCCCATCTTCGGGAAGGTGTAGACTCTCTTACGGATGTCGATGAAGCGCATCGCCATATCCATGAAGTCCACCTCGGGGTGCTCGTACATGACCCACATGATCTTGCCGGCGTCCATCGCGGAACCGCCGCCCAGTGCGATGATGCAGTCGGGAGCGAAGGCTCTCATCTGCTCGGTACCTGCCTTTGCGCAGGCGAGGGTCGGGTCGGGAGCGACATCGAAGAAGGTGGTGTGCTCGATCCCGAGCTCGTCGAGCTTATCGGTGATCGGCTTCGTATATCCGTTGTGATAGAGGAAGGAGTCGGTCACGATGAACGCCTTCTTCTTATCCATCACATATTTCAGTTCATTCAGAGCGACGGGGAGGCAGCCCTTCTTGAGGTAGACCTTCTCGGGAGCGCGGAACCAAAGCATATTTTCTCTCCTCTCTGCTACGGTCTTGATGTTGATCAGATGCTTGACACCTACATTCTCGGAGACCGAGTTGCCGCCCCAGGAGCCGCAACCGAGGGTCAGAGAGGGGGTGAGTTTGAAGTTATAGAGGTCGCCGATACCGCCCTGCGAGGAGGGAGTGTTGACAAGGATACGGCAGGTCTTCATACGGGCGGCGAACTCGTCGAGCTTTTCCCGCTCGGTGACGGCATTCAGATAGATGGAGGAGGTATGACCGTAACCGCCGTCGGCGATCAGGTGCTCCGCCTTATCGAAGGCATCGTGAATATCCTTCGCACGGTACATGGCAAGGACGGGAGAGAGCTTCTCATGTGCGAACTCCTCGGAGATGTCGACACTCTCGACCTCGCCGATCAGAATCTTCGTTCCTTCGGGAACCTTCACGCCGGCGAGGGCGGCGATCTTCGCGGCGGGCTGACCGACGATCTTCGCGTTCAGAGCGCCGTTGATGATGATGGTCTTGCGTACCTTCTCGGTTTCTTCGGGATTCAGGAAATAGCAGCCGCGGTCGGCAAACTCGGTCTTCACCGCGTCATAGACCTTATCGAGGACGATAACCGACTGCTCGGATGCGCAGATCATACCGTTGTCGAAGGTCTTCGAGTGAATGATGGAATTGACGGCAAGGACAAGATCCGCGGTATCGTCGATGATGGCGGGGGTGTTGCCGGCGCCGACGCCGAGAGCGGGTTTCCCCGACGAATATGCTGCCTTTACCATGCCGGGACCACCGGTGGCAAGAATGATGTCGGCTTCCTTCATCAGAAGGTTGGTCATATCGAGGCTCGGAACATCGATCCAGTTGATAATGCCCTCGGGAGCGCCCGCCTTTACGGCGGCGTCAAGAACGATCTTCGCCGCGGCGGCGGTCGAATGCTTTGCTCTCGGGTGAGGGCTGATGATGATGGCGTTTCTCGTCTTCAGGGCGATGAGGCACTTGAAGATCGCGGTGGAGGTGGGGTTCGTCGTCGGGATAACGGCGGCGATGACACCGATCGGCTCGGCGATCTTCTTGATGCCGTATGCCTTATCCTCTTCGATCACGCCGCAGGTCTTGGTATAACGATAGGCGTTATAAATATATTCGGCGGCGTAGTTGTTCTTGATGACCTTATCTTCGACAACGCCCATGCCGGTCTCTTCGACCGCCTGCTTTGCCAGGGGAATTCTCGCCTGGTTCGCGGCGATGGCGGCGGCTTTGAAGATTTCGTCGACCTGCTCCTGCGTGTAGGTCGCGAATTTCTTCTGCGCCTCTCTTACGCGGGCGATCGTGGCTTCCAGCGTTTCCACGCTGTCGACAATGATTCTTTCTTTGGTTTCCATATATCCTATCCTTTCTTAATATAACCGTGAATCGTTTTCCTTTGCCCTGCGGCAAAGATGGGCGAGGGAGAGTGCCATGTTCTCGTACTTCACGCTGACCCCGGGGGGGAGTGTCAGCCTGACGGGCGAAAGGCAGAAGATCGCCCGCACGCCCGCGCCGACAAGAAGATCGGCACAGGTCTGTGCCGCCTCCGGCGGGACGGTGAGGATCCCGACCTCGACCTGATGGAGGGTACAATAGGAGCGGAGCTCTTCCATCGGAAGAACGCCCTCTTCTCTTCCCTCGGCATGAATATCGAACGCGCGGCGGATCCGTATCCCGTATTCCGCAAAGCCGGAGAAGTCAAGAAGTGCCGTCCCGAGCTTTCCCGCGCCGACGATGACCGCCTCGCAGTCGTCACCGTCACCGAGCACCGCCCGGATACTGCGGGCAAGCACGCCGGTGTCATAGCCGACCTTCGGGCGTCCCGCGCCGCACACGGAAGCGAGGTCTTTTCTGACCTGCACCTCGCCGAGTCCGAGCTCCTTGGCGATCGAGGTC
>CALAFS010000188.1 GCA_937892405.1 uncultured Clostridia bacterium | reverse complement strand
CGTCCCCGCCGCGGTAGAAGCAGACGATGCCCGTCACCGCCTCTCCGGCGTCCGCCGTCGGGAGACTTTCCCATTCGATCTCCGCCTTCGCAAGGTCCTCCTCACTCACGCCGTACCGACGGGTAAGCTCCGCCTTCGTCGTGACGAAGCGGAGAAAGCAGTAGTCCATGTCCGAAATTTTTGTGATGTTCGGCTGGGGGATAAAGTCGCGCGGCGAAAGACAGGACACACGGATTCCGCCGAGGTCGCCGCTCCGTCCCGCGGGGTTCTCCCATTCGACAAGGAAGACACTGCCGCCGTAGATATAGGTGTAGCGCTCGTCCATGTCGTTCATCTCCTCAAAGGGGAGCATATCGCGCACGGATGCGCAAAGGCGCTCGATGGATTTTGCGTTGCGGTCCTTTTTCTCGCTGTAACAGGTCGGTTCGGCTTTCGGAGGCGGAATTTCGGAGGAAACCTGGCTTTCGACGATCTCGTAGGTGATGTTGCGCACGGTGCCCGCCCGCTCTTTGGCACCGTCCAGCTCGTCGGAGCCGCGGTACTGCTGCATGTGCCGCTCGAAGAGAGCGTCGGAGGCGGCAAAGCGGTCGCGTGCGTTTTCGTAAAGGGTGCGGAAATAATCCGTCCGCGCGGATCGGTTGGTTTCTGTGTTCATATCGGTTCTCCGTATTTTTTCAAGAGATAATTCCGCGCCTCGCTGTCCGCCGCCTCATAGTCCTCCCACATGTCGGGCGTCCACACGGTCCGCGTGCCGGTGTGCGTCTCTGCCGCCGGTCTTGTGTGAAAGACGGCGAACCCGCGCAGGGCATCTGGCGCATGCGTGATTTCGTGCGGTTCGTTTGCACAGTCGCTCGGGCGCCTTTTGTCGATTTGCAAAGCGGGCAGACAACGGATGATTTCGGTACAGAAAGAAAAAATCTTCAGCCCCACCCGTCCGTTCTTCTCCGCGAGCATCTCCTTGATCGCGAGCCAGCCGCTCTCGCGGTTGTTTGAGGTCTTCGTGAAGGTCACGCCGAAGGAAGAAAAGAGCGCCGCCTTGGATTTTCCCGTCTCCTGCGAGCGGGAGAAGAGGTCGGGCGGCGCCAGCGTCGCGTAGATTTCTTCCGACGCAGGGGTGCGGGCGAGGATCGCCTCGGCGGCTTTCCCGATCGGCAGGTTCGACTCGCAGTATTCGCGGTAGACATACGCGCACCCGTCGGGCGAGAGCGCGATCCACAGGCAGGCGAGACGGTCGAGTCCGTAGTCGATCGTGCGGTATTTCCGCCAGGAGGCGGGAACCGTGAAAGGCTCCGTGACATGCAGTCGCCGCGAAAACTCGGGGAAGTACTGCCCGTCGAAAATGTCCCACTCACCGTAGAGGAGGGCTTTTTTCTCCCGTTCCGGCAGAGCCATCAGGCGCTTTTTGTACATCGGATCGGCGCGCATCAGAAAGGTGTTGTCTTCGATCCGTGCGGGGAGGAAAACGCGGCGAAGACCGTCCCGCCCCACGAAGGGTGTCCCCGCGGGGGCAGGGTCGATAAAGCGTGCCTTGACCCATGCGTGCCCGATGCCGCCGGGGTTGGTCGAGGACTTGATCTGCCGGGGGATATCCACCGCTCCGCGCAGGCGGGAGAGAAGGTAGATATATTGTCCCTCGGTGAAGTGCGTCAGCTCGTCAAAGCGGATGACATCGTATTCGGCACTCTGGTATTGGTACACATCGTTTTCCGTGGCGCAGTAGCCGAAGTCGATCAGCGACCCGTTGGCAAACCTGCCGGTATGGGAGGAGGCATGATAGGAATATACCTCTTTCGGATAAAGAGAAAGGCTTGTGCGGATAAGGGATTTTTCAAGCTCCGGCAGTGTCCGCCTGAGGATCAGTTGCTTCGAGTTCGGATACTTCATCGCGTAAAGGAGCGCGTCCACCAGTTGCCCGTAGGACTTTCCGCCTCCCGCCGCCCCGCCGAACAGGACCTCGGATTCTGTCGCATCAATAAAAGATTTTTGTCTGTTTGTAACTTTAAGTTTACACTTCATGCTTGCGACACGACTTCGAGTGTCAGGGCGAGGTTCTTTTCTTCGACAGGAGACTCACTCTCTTCGGTGAGAAGAAACTTTACAAACGACGGGTCATAGCGACGGCATAACGCTTGGTCAATCAGATAATCTCTGCGGATTTCGTTGCACTCTCTATACACCCTGTCGAAGGCTTCGTCTTCTCTGCACGCGGTAAGATCAGATACTCTGTACCCCGATACCCGTGCGAACTTTTCAAAGCTCGGCGCACCCTCTCCGTCAAACTCCGTGAAAAAGCGGAGCATGCGGCGGGCGAGCTTTTGCCTTGAGGTGCTGTCCTTTGTCTCGTCCCTCATCTTGTCTTTCTCCTTTCCTTTGTATTGCCTTATCGTCGGCGTTCCGGACCGCTCTCTCAAAGGCAATATCAGTATAACAGAAAGCCGCCGCCCTGTAAGTACGGGCGGCGACCGAAAGATAGGGAAAGTTTCTCCCGCTTTTACAGCGGTTTGCACAGAAATTCCGCGCAGTATTCTGTATAATCTTTCCACAGGGTTGATTTTGCCTATCACAAAAGAGAAAAAAGAATTTTCATTTTTCTTGACAGGCACGAATTTTTATGATAAAATAAAGTATACTTTATATTATCTTAATTTCGGAGAAGAGTATGGAATATATCAGAAGGGAACTGGAACGGAAATTTCTGAAAATGAGCGGCTTTTTTAAGGCGGTGCTCGTGACGGGTGCAAGGCAGGTCGGTAAGACAACGATGCTGAAGCATTTGGCACAAGGAAGCAACAGAACTTATGTGACGATGGACAATTCCGCGGTCTGCGCGCTTGCCAAAAGGGATCCCGACCTCTTCTTTCAGACTTATAAACCTCCGATTCTGATTGACGAGGTGCAGAAGGCGCCGGAGCTTTTTGAGGCGATCAAGGTGATTTGTGACGAAAGTGAGGAAACGGGACTTTTTTGGTTGACCGGCTCCGAGCAGTATCATATGATGGCAAATGTCCGTGAGACACTCGCCGGGCGCATCGGAATTCTGAAGCTTTACAGTTTGTCGCAAAGGGAAAAAAATCATCTTCCCTATGAGGGAGGATTGGATTTTTCTTTTCCGGTCTTACGGGAGCGTGCCGGTTTGGTCGAGAAAAACGATGTGACCCGCGTTTTTGCAAATATTTTCGAGGGCGGCATGCCGAAAGTGCAGGGCGTGGATGCCGAGTTGCGTCAGGAGTATTTTTCTTCTTATGTAGACACTTATCTGATGCGGGATATTGCCGAGGCGGGCGGCGTGACCGATGCCGTGCGTTTCCGCAGATTTCTTGACGGTTGTGCTGCCCTGATTGCCGAGCAGGTCAATTACGCGACACTGGCGGAAGCTGCGGATATTTCTCTTCCGACGGCAAAAGCATGGCTGAAACTTTTGGAGGGGTTGCATATTGTATATCTTCTCGCCCCGTACTCCAACAATGCGCTGAAACGGCTTTCACGCACGCCGAAACTCTATTTTTGCGACACGGGTCTTGCCGCCTATCTTTCCATGTGGCTGACACCCGAAGTTTTGATGCAGGGGGCGGCAAGCGGACACTATTATGAGAATTATGTCGTCATGGAGTTGGTAAAAGCCGATGCGTACGCGAGCGCAAAGGCAAATCTGACCTATTACAGAGACGCTAACGCGAAGGAAATTGATCTTTTCGTGGAAGAAAACGATACCATTCACCCATTGGAAATCAAAAAATCGGCAAATCCGGATTTCAGAGAAGTCAAAAAATTTGCTGTGCTGGATAAGGCTCTTTTGAAAAGAGGAAACGGGGGAATTGTCTGTATGTGCAAAGACCCGCTTCCGATTGATTCGGAGAATTGTATCATTCCGAGCAATCTGTTATAATAAGGGGGGACGCCCGGCATGTGTTATGCCCGGCGTCCCGCTTTTTGTTCTGATTTCCTTATCTTTTTTGATTTTTTAAGATAATCTAAAGTCGACTTTAGATTATCTTAAAAAACGGACAGACCGATGCCGTTTTCGGCATCGGTCTGTCCCTATGGTTACATGACAATTTCGTAGAGGGAGAGAAGCTCTTCCTCGATTTCGTTTTTCCGACGGTCAAGCTCTGCGGCACGCACATAATCGGTCTGCGCTTCGCCGAACAGCTCGCGGTCGATCTCCTCCGTCTCCGCCTCAAGGGCGGCGATCCGCTCTTTGGCGCGCTCGATCTTCCGCTCGGCGGCACGGCGCTCGGCGTTTTCCTTCTTTTTTTGCTCGTAGGCGAGCTTTGCGTCGGTCGGCGGCGGGGGTGCCGTCGGCGCGGCGAGTGCCGCGCGCTTCTCGCGCAGCTCCATATAGGTCGTGTAGGCGTCGTCATAGCTCTCGAGCCGGTAGTCGAACATGCCGTCCTCCCGCTCGGGCGCCAGCTCGATGATCCGCGTTGCCAGCCGGTTGATGAAGTAGCGGTCGTGTGAGACTGCGATCACCGTACCGTCGAAGGCGGCGAGTGCACTTTCGAGCGCCTCGGAAGAGCCGATGTCAAGGTGGTTGGTCGGCTCGTCCATCACGAGCAGATTCACCTTTTTCAGAATCAGTTTGGCAAGAGTCAGTCGTGCGCGTTCTCCGCCCGAGAGGGAGGAGACTTTTTTTGTGATGTCGTCCGCACCGAAGAGGAAGAGCGCGAGCGTCGAGCGGAGCTCGAGATCCTTCTTTTCGGGATAGGTATCGTGCATTTCTTCAAAGACGGTCTTCTCTTCGGAAAGACCGCGGTTTTCCTGATCGTAGTAGCCGATCTTGATATTGTAGCCGAGCGTCATCTTGCCGCCCGTCGGCGCGATCCTTCCGCAGATGAGCTTCATCAGCGTGGATTTTCCGCATCCGTTCGGACCGAGGAAGAGGACGCGCTCTCCCTTTTTTATATAAAAGGTAAGATTCCGGAGTAGGGGCGTGCCGTCGTAAGAGAAGGTCAGTCCCTTCGCCGTCAGGACATCACCCGCGCTGTCCTCGGAGGAGAAGGAGAGGCGGATACTCTTCGGATCGTTCGGTAATTTTTCGATCTTCTCCATGCGGGCGAGTTGTTTTTCCTTGGAGCGGATCGTCACATAGTTGTGCTCCTGATTGCACCGCCGCTGAAACTCGATGTTCGCACGGATTCTCGCGATCTCCTTTTGCTGTTCTTTGTACCGCTTTTCGACCGCGGCACGCTCTTCTTCCATTGCCTCTTTTGCTCTTGTGTAACTGCCGGGGAAGAGCTTTGCGTGTCCGTACTGGATCTGCAGCGTCTTTGTCGTCGTCCGATCGAGGAAGTAACGGTCATGGGAGATGATGAGGACAGTCTTTTTGTAATTTGCGAGGAAGGATTCGAGCCACGCGAGCGCGTCGATGTCAAGGTGGTTGGTCGGCTCGTCCAGCATGAGGATGTCCGGCTCGGTCGCGAGCAGACGCGCGAGCGCAAGGCGGGTGTACTGTCCGCCCGAGAGGGTGGAAATCTTCTGCCCGAGCTGTGCTTCGGTAAAGCCGAGACGGAGCAGCATACCGCGGGAGAGGGAGCGGAACTGACTGCCGCCCTCCGCCTCATAGCGGCGGCGTACTTCGTCAAGGGCGTGAGAGAGGGAAGAGATTTTCGTCTCGTCGTCTTTCGGTGCCCGGATCAGCTCGTCCTCGAGCCGCGCGATTTCCTCTTCCCATGCGAGAAGATCCGGAAACGCCGTATACATGTAGTCGAGCATCGTGTGGTCGGCGGGCAGGGCGGAGAGATCCGGATTCTGCTCCAGCATGCCGACGCGGTGTCCCTTTTGAAGATAAACCGCGCCGTTATCGGGGGAGAGATCCCCCGCGATCAGGCGGAAGAGCGTGGTTTTTCCCGCGCCGTTGACGCCGATGATGCCGATCTTGTCCCCGTCGTTTGCCGCGAAGGAGACATCGGACAGAATCACATCGGTGCCGAAGGCGAGGGAGAGGTCGGAGACGGAGAGTGCGATCATGGCATTTCCTTTCACTTTGTATTTTTGTAAGATTCTTTTGCTATTTTATCATAAAACGGAAAGAAAATCAAGAGCGTATGCAAAGACGGACGCATAATTGCATATTTATTCATTGTAATACATGCTTTTCGGAGAAATCAAAGGTCGGATCTGCCGAAAAATACGCTGGATTCTTTCCGACACTCAGCGAAAAATCTTCGATAATTCGGGATGTTTTGAAAAAATGTGCGCAAAATGCACAAAAAAATCAGCATTGCCTACATGACTGCATAAAAATTCAATAAATACGAATTTTTTTGCAAAAAATGCTTGACAAATGCGAAAAAGGGGTGTATAATGAGTCCATCAAGAAAACAAAGGGCAAATCGCCCACGAAACGGAAGGTATTCTGAAATGAAAAAAATTCTCTCCTTACTTCTTTGCTTCGTCCTCGCGGCGGGGTGCGTGTCCGCTCTCGCTTCCTGCAGCGGAAATGACAAACTTGTGGTGTATACCGAGGCGGGTTTTGCCCCGTTTGAATACATCAAGGACGGCGAGATCGTCGGCGTCGATGTCGAGATTATGCAGCTCGTCGCCGAAAAGCTCGGGAAAAAGCTCGTGATGGAAAATGTGGAATTCGATAAGATCGTCGATGCGGTCGAGAAGGGAACGCTGACGAATGTCGGCGCCGCGGGTCTCTCTATCACCGATGAGAGAAAAGAGAAGGTGGCGTTCTCCAAGGAGTATTACACCGCGAACCTCTATGTCATCTATAAAAAGGATGCCGCCGCAACCTACGAGAGCACCACGACCGATAATGTTACGGGCGTCTATTGGGACAGCCTGAAGGGCAAGACGATCGCCGTGCAGAACGGTACGACCTCCGACCTCTTCCTTTCCGATGAGCTGGACAGCGGGACACTGAAAGACAGCGGTGCGAAGAAGACCGGCTTCTCCCTCCTTGCATCGGCGCTCTCCGACATCGGACTCAACAGCGATGTCCTCATCATTGACGAGCTCCCTGCGAAGAAGCTCGTGGAAGGCAAGGACGATCTCACCTGCGCTCCTCTCTATTGGAAGGGCGAGGACGGCGAAGCCGATGAGGCGGCGTGCGATACCTACGCCATCTGCGTGACGAAGGGTGAGACCGAGATTCTGAACGCGATCAACGAAGTCCTTGACGAACTCGGAAAAGAAGGCATCGAGGCACTGATCAACAAGCACCTCGGAATTCAGTAACAGAAAATACGAAACCGCGGCGAAAAGGGAAGGGCATGTGTCCCTTCCTTTTCCGTCGGTTTCTTTGCGTTTTCGGAAAACAGAAAAAAGGAAAATTTTTATGCTGAATGATATCGGAAAGATTCTCTCCTCAGGGGAGATGCGCGGTTATATTTTACAGGGTTTCGGCAACACCCTCTTGCTTGCCGTGACGGCGGCGCTTCTCGGATTGGTGCTCGGCTTCATTGTCGCGATTGTCAAGATTGCCGCCGAGCATAATAAATATATGAAGATTCCCGCCGCGATCTGTCATGTCTATACGACGGTCTTCCGCGGGACGCCCGTGGCACTTCAGCTTTTCATTATGGTTTTTGCCGTCTTCGCCATTCCGGGGTTCAAGCCCTATGCGGCGATCCTCACCTTCGGTATCAACTCGGGTGCCTATGTCTCGGAGAATATCCGTGCGGGCATCGAGTCGGTGGATAAGGGGCAGATGGAGGCGGGGCGCGCGCTCGGTATGAGCTGGGGACGCACGATGATCCGCGTCGTCCTGCCGCAGGCGGTGAAGAACATCATTCCCGCGATCGGCAACGAGATGATCGCCCTTTTGAAAGAGACCTCCATCATTATCATGATCGGCGCGACGCCGGGGACAATTACCTTCGATCTGAACGCGGCGGCGAATACCATCTACCGCCAGATTCCGAACTATCTCGCGAGCGGTCTGATCGTCGGTGCCTGCTATCTTGTGATTGTCTATCTCATGGTGCTCGGCGTAAAGTTTGTGGAAAGGAAGTTGAAAGCCAGTGATCAGCGTTAGAAATATCTATAAGGATTTCGGCAAGCTCTCGGTGCTTCGCCGTGTCTCCTGCGAGATTGAAAAAGGAGAGAAGATCGCCATCATCGGACCCTCCGGCGGCGGCAAGAGCACTTTGCTCCGTTGTATGAACCTGATGGAAGAGCCGACCTACGGCGAGGTGTGGATCGACGGCGAGCTTCTGACCCCTGTCGACCCTTATCTGCATTTTGACATTATCCGCAAGTCGGATACCTATCGGAAGCTGCTTGCCGCCCGCCGTGCGGAAAAGCCGGAGGAGGACCCCGCCGCGGCGGATGAGGCGATCATCTGGGAGATCAAGAACAATGACCTTCTGAAGGTAAAAGAGGGAAAAGAGTACAGCCGCGCCATCAAGGCATTGGAGGCGGAGAAGAGAATCCCGATCGACCTCGCCCGCCGCCGCATGGGTATGGTTTTTCAGCATTTCAATCTGTTTGCGAATCTCACCGTCCTGCAGAATCTTATGCTCGCTCCGACCGAGCTTCACCTGCTCACGAAGGAAGAGGCAGAAAAGAAGGCGATGGGGCTTCTTGAGAGAATCGGTCTCGCCGATAAAAAAGACGAGTTTCCCGGGCGCCTCTCCGGCGGACAGAAGCAGAGAATCGCCATTGTCCGCGCCCTCATGATGTCCCCCGAGGTCATGCTCTTCGATGAGCCGACGAGCGCTCTTGACCCCGAGATGGTCGGGGAGGTTCTCGACCTGATCCGCGACCTCGCCGACGAGGGCATGACGATGGTCATCGTCACACACGAGATGGGCTTTGCCAAAGAGGTCGCCGACCGCGTTCTCTTCATCGCCGACGGCGGCATCGCCGAAGAAGGCACCCCGGAGGAGATCTTCTCCCACCCGAAAACACCCCGCCTTCAAGAGTTTTTAAGTAAAGTTTTGTAAACAATAATACGCAAAAAGCGAAGCACACCGTTTTTGGCATGCTTCGCTTTTTGCGTTTTGATAAAAAATGCTACAAGAAAAGTCCACCTGTTATACCGAATATCTTTTTATTGATGACAGGCGCCATCCTTTCTTATGCAGGGATTCCTTTTTCATACAACAGTTCCGGAGCGATATCAATTTCACCGTCTTTCCACACCGGGACGCCGTAATCAATATAGACATCTTTGAAAACATTCGCTTCGGACAACGGAGCGAACGCCGGCTGAGAGAGTAAAGGCTTACAATCGAAAATTTTCGCTTCTCCGGTGTTAAAACGCAACCACAGCCTGTAATTTTCCAGAGGGCGAATACCGCAAAGCTTCAGCATTGGCTTTTCTTCTTCCGCGTAAGCAATTCCGTCTTTGATATACATTTGTACTTGCTCCTTTCTTTTATTGGAGAGGCTTTATTTTTCCGAAAGCAACGCCTTTTACGGCATTGTTCCATGCCTGATAAAGTTCTTCCTCATGAATGAGTGCCCATGCCTGCACGAGCTTCAGCTGTTTTACCGGTAGACTTCCCGCAAGAAGTTCACCGTCGATTCCGATAGCGGCTTCATACTCTGAATAGTAGACATGAAAATGTGGTTTATGTTATCATTATAAATCATTTTAATGACAATATTATAAAAACGACATAGCTCCGGCATAGCAGACCTCCTTATGGTATGTACTTCACTTATATGGTAGCATACAGCGGAAAAATTGTCAATAAGAATATTGCTTTATTGCCTTTCCAAAATGGCGAGCAGTTTCCTGAAATCCTCGGGGAGGGGACACTCAAAGGTCATAACTTCGCCCGTGCGCGGGTGGCGGAAGGTGAGCCGCTTTGCGTGGAGTGCCTGCCCGTGCAGAAGAGCGGCGTGTTCTTTTTCAAAGCGGGTGTGCCCGCCGCCGTATACCGTATCGCCGAGCAGAGGGTGCCCGAGCGCCGCCATATGGACACGGATC
>CALAFS010000187.1 GCA_937892405.1 uncultured Clostridia bacterium | reverse complement strand
AATGGGAGACGCGTAAAAGCTTCAAGAACTTCGCTTTTTGGTGCCGTGCATAAAAAACGGAGCGGCAGGGGTGTCGCTCCGTTTTTTATGAATTTTTGACCGTCGCGGTGGTGCGCAGGGTGACGGCGCCGGCGCTGTAATAGGTTTCCGCCTCGTACGCCATGATCTTCAGGCGGATCGCGGCGCCGTCCTTCGGCAGAGTGGTGAAACGGACGGATTTTACATATTCGCCGGGCTTCAGAATTCCCGTCTCCGCGAGGATCTTCCCTTCCCCGTCGAGAATCCGGAGCTTCAGCCAGACATCGTTGCCGCTGTCGTTTGTGAACCAGAGATCCGCGGTGTCGTCGGTCAGGACAACCTTCCCCGTGACATGTGCTGAAAAACTCATGCCGTCACGGAAAATCTGCGTATAGCTCTCGTCTTCCACGGTGGGAGTGCCGCTCTCCGCCGCCTCCTCGAAGGGAGGCGGGACAAACTCGCCCACCTCGCCGCCCCCGCCCGTCAGGGTGAGGGACAAAACCATGCCGACGAGGGAGAGGAGGCAGATCGCGGCGCTGATCCATAGGGCTTTTTTCATCTTCGGTGTCAGTTTCCGAGCTTCACGGTTACGGTACCGATCGTGACATCGTCCGCGTCTGCGGCGAGATCACCGGCGAGGGTAAGCGTCGCACTTGCCGTCGGAGCGTTCGCAACCGTGGTGCCGACAGCGGTCTTGAGCGACAGCTCATTTGCGGAGAAGGTACCGGAAATCCCCGCATAGTCGGCGGAAGCGGTATAGGTGAGGCTTGCCTTGACATCGGCGTTCGAGTGGTTGGTTACGGTGATCTTGTTCGCCCCCTCGGCGCAGGTCCATGCCGCGGTGGTGGACTCTTTATAAGAGTGAGTCGTGGGGTCCCATTCCTGAGAAGCGGCAGTGTAGGTGAATTCCATGCTGCCCCAGCTGATGTCTACCTTGTAAACGGTCGGCGTGGCGCTGCCTGCGGCATAGGTGCCTTTGACCTCGGCGGAATCGCTCCCGCCCACCGAGGTAATCGGGGTCGCCGCGAAGGCGGTAAGCGACATAACAGAGGCAAGGGCAAGTACAAAAATCATGGCAAGAAGTTTTTTCATAAGTATCTCCGTTCCGAGGCGATCGCGATTTGCGGCGCCCCTTGTTTTTGTTGTTTTGTTAAGTTTTATTTGCAAATTGTGCGTTTGATAGGTTTCGAAGGAGCGGGCGACCGATGGTCGCCCCTACATTGGGTAGGTGCCTCGTGGTGTAGTGAGCAATGGCTTTTTCGTTTTGCGGGTCGTCGGGGGCGCCGACCCCTACATGGTGAAATCGCGGCGTGGAATTCTCTTTTCCGGCGGGGTGACAAAAGCGGCGGCGGAAGCGGGCGACCGATGGTCGCCCTGCGATTCGCGGGGGTCCCCTTTTATCTCAGGGAAACGGTGATGGTGCCGACCTTGGTATATTCGGTGACATCGTCCGAAAGCGTGCCCGTCAGGGTCAGGGTGGTGACGACTTTATCCGCGCCTTCGACATCGCCCACGGTACCAGCCTCGAGGGTATCCGAGGTGACGCTGAGCGTGCCGTTGATGCCGGTGAAGCCGACGGCTTTCCCGTAGGAAAAAGTCACCTCAACCGCTTTGTTGGAATGGTTGGTTACCGTCACGGTGTTCCCGTTTGCACTCCAGCCGTTCGCCACGCGATCGACATACTGGTGCGTGGCAGGATCCCATTCTCTCGTCCCCGAGGTGGAATAGGTGAACTGCATCGCGCCCCACACGACATCAATGCTGTATACATCGGGGATCGTGGTGGTGCTGTCGGATTTTGCCACGACATCAATGTCGTGACTTTCGTCAGCGCCCAGCGTGTCGCTCGCCGCAAACGCCGTCATCGGTGCCACGGTAAGCAGGAGGACAAGAACCATTCCCAAAAGTTTTGTCATCGTTTTCATATTTTCTCCTTTCCGCCGCCCATGGGACGGCAAAGTAAAATGAATTCAGAATTAAGAATTATGAATTCAGAATGAGATTCTTCATGGGGAGGTGTCTTGACTTATCGGCAGCGGCATCTCCGGTTGATAAATGGGCATATTGATATATAATGTTTACATTTTTTTGCGATTTTGAGTTTTTGCGAAGCGGGCGACCATTGGTCGCCCCTACGCAGTACCAAAGCGAAGGCGACGCGAAAGAACGCGAGTGCTCGGCAATGCGTGGCGGGTCGCCCTTGGCGCCGACCCCTACGGCGTCACCTCACGGTGCCGCGGTGAAATCCGACCTGCGGTCGGGTGAAATGCGCTTCGCGCGCGAAATATACCTGCGGTATGTGAAATTCGCCTGCGGCGAGAGAGAAACTTCCGGAATGATATAATTCTTAATTCTTAATTCTTCATTCTGAATTCTTAATTGGTTTTCACCGTCACGGTGACGGGGACCTCAGTGTTTATCATGGCGCGCTCGCCGCTTTCGCGGTCGTAGTAGAGGACGACGAACTTGCCGTCGTAGCCGCCAGCGGCGAGGCGGGAGGCGGTGCCCTCCAGAAGATCCTGTGAGGAGATCTTATTGCCCGGGGTGAGTCTGCCCGACTGGAAAATGACGACATCGTCGATCACGAGCTGAAGCACCATGTCCTGATTGGACTTCGTGGGGTTGGCGAAGAGGAGGCTCGCTTTGTTCTCCGCCTTGGTGATCGTGACCTCCTTTGCATAAGTCAGGCTCACGGCGCCGCCGCCCTCGGGCTGGTCGAGCTTGGCATCGTCATCGTCGCCGATCGGCTCGGCGTTTTTATCCGGGTCCTTCGGCGCGTAATCGGGCGTCAGGGGCGGGGTGGTGTCATTCGCCTTTCCGATCGACAGAATACTGACGGTCACCGCAAGCGCCGCAATGACAAGCAACAGTATGACAAGAAACAAAAGTCTTTTTTCTCTTTCAAAGTCCATTAGGTCGTCTTCCCTCCTATCTTTATCGTAACGGTGCCGAGCTTCTTATTCATCATGGTTGTGCTCGGCTTTCCGCTGAGCTTCAGCCACGCCTTTTTTTCGACGCCGGCGGCAAGCGTTACCTGTGAGAGCGTCGTCCCGGCGCTGTCGGTAAACCTCGCGCTCACCGCCCCGTCGCTCACACTGTAAATCAGTTGTATATTGACGGAGACATTGCCCGAGTTCTTCACCGTGACGCGATCCCCGTTCGTATCGGTCGGGGACCAGCCGCCGTTCTCATACGCGTGGGTATCGGCGTTCCAGTCGCCGTCAGAGTAGGTGAACGCCATCGTGCCCCAACTGATGTCTACGCTGATGACCTCGCTCAGGTTTCCGGTTCCGTAGACGACGATCGCACCCGTGACATATTCCGCCGGGACCGTGATGGTTCCCGTAGATTTTGTGTAAGTATACTTTGAGCTGTCGAGCGTCGTGCCGTCGACCGTAACCGTAACCGTCTCGGGCAAATCATAGCCGCTCGACGCCTTGATCTTTCCCGTCCACTCCTTGCCATAGGTCACGGCACCTAAACCGAAGCCGGAGCTTGTGCTCGCGTGACGGCCCGAGAAGGTGGCGCGGAAGGTATTCGCTTCCCACACGGGATAAAGTGTGGTGGTGCCCTCGACCTTTATCGACGAGGTACCCTTGGTTGCGTTCTCACTTGTCGCCCAGCCGCCCTGTGTATACCCCGTTTTCTTCAGGGGACGGTCTATAGGGATGACAAGGAAGACGCCTTTTTTCACGATCACCGGATCGGGTGGGGTGCCGCCGGTCGCGTCCCCCATCGCATAGGTGACGGTGTAATAATCCAACCTCTTGTTAAAGAAGCTCTCGGGATCCCCTGTCGCAGAGTATCCGAACTTCTCGCCGGTGTGCGTCCCGTTCAGATAGATGCCGTATTGCGTACCGTCCACATTATAGCCTTTTAATCCGTACTTGTTAAGCACCTCGCTATAATACGACAGATACCCCCACGGGTTTTCCCAGTCGTAAGAATCCTCGTCCCGCTCGGTCAGGGTGTTGTACGCCTCCTCATCGCAGGCTCTGGGGTCCGTGGTGATGGTCTGCCCTTCCCACGGCTTACCGTCTTTATATAACTGTACTTTCGCCGAGGAGTGGACGGCATATGTCTTCAGTTCGCAATATGCCGATATACTGTTTGCGTATTTACTTCCGTACTGTACATCGACCACAAGTGCGAAATAGCGCTTGATATACTGCCCCTCATCGGTGTTGTTTTTGAACACGAGAGAGCTATGGTAATAATCAAGGCGCGCCGTATCTCCGGTTACCCATGTGCCCGATGTCTCCCCACTCCACAACGCCTCACCGGAATTCGACACATACGGAAGGGAAGTCGTTAGTTGACTCCCTTTTCCGCGGAGCTGGGTGCGGATAAGACCTGCACTGTCGCCATTCGTTTGGAACGAGGTGCTTTCGTCCTTTGTTACCGGCATGTACCATGTTTCCTCAAGCGTGGGATTCAACGCGTCGAGAGACGGCCGCTCCCCGAAGCGAAAAAGCACAATGCTTGCCGCCGCGGTTGCCCTTTTGTCGGAGACTGTCCTCGCGCCGCCTGCGTATACATCAAACCGCGTGGAGTACCATGTCCTGGACGGCACCCACATGGTCGCGGAAAAGAGAAGAAAGCGGAATTTGGAATTTTTGTTTTGCTCCGTCGTGACGGTATACCTGACGCCGCTCTTTTCATCTCCGGAGAGCGTGACATTTTCCTGTTTTACGCCGTTCGCCTCTGTCGCGGCAACCACTTTCATGTCCTTGTAATACAGTTTGCTAATCTCTTCGCCGCTGATATCGTAAGTGCGGAACTCCTCGATTTTGTAAGTCGGCTGATACTCCGTCGTTGTCGCCGCCGAGGCAAAAAGTCCCGTCGGCAGAATGCCGAACAGTATAAACACCGACAGGCAAAGGGACAGAATCCGAAGGCGTCCTTTGATTCTTCTTTTTTCGCGCATCGCTTGCTTCGCTCCGTTTTTTCCAAGGTCTTCGGGATTTTTTCTCCCGACCTTCTTCATATTAGCATACTTTTGCGGAAAAATCATGAAAATTCGGAAATCGTAACCCTTCGTAACCAAAGAAGGCGGTTGAAATCTGCTTCCGAATATGGTATATTATAAATATCAAGGAAAAAATCCTTTGCAAAGGAGGGCGGGTATGGCGATCGAAGGCAGAAAGCTGCTCATCATCGAAGACAATATAGCACAGCAACGCGCGCTCGCCGTCTATTTCGGCGAAAAGAACGATGTCTACACCGCCGCTACCCTCGCACGGGGGATCGACCTCGCGAAGAGCAAGCTCCCCGACGGGATTATCCTCGACCTGATCCTGCCCGACGGAAGCGGCATGTCCCTCTTCGAGGCGGTGGATCCCCTGCCGCCGGTGGTGATCCTCTCCGACATCGACGCGGAGGAGTCCATGATGGAGGGCTTTTCCTCCGGGGCGGTCGACTATGTGGTAAAGCCCTGCTCGCCGAAGCTCCTCGAGGCGCGGCTCGCCCTGCGCCTTCTGCCGGTCGGGAAAGCCGAGATCTCCGTGCGCGGACTGACCGTGAACGCGACGACGCGCGCCTGCACCTTTGAGGGAAAGCCCGTCGCCCTCACCTCCTCCGAGTTCAACATTCTCTTCTTTTTGATGACCCATGCGGGAGAGTATTTTCTTCCGAATGAAATTTATGAGAATGTATGGAAGATGAAGAGCCTGCACACCACGACGATCAAGCGGCACATCTCCACCCTGCGGCTGAAGCTCGCGGCGGTGTGCGGCGACGGAAAGATGATTCACACCGAATTCGGTCGGGGCTACTGCTTCGCGGGAGGGGGGAACTTATGAAAAAGAAAAATATTTTTTCTCTTCTCGGCTTTTGCGCCGTGCTCCTTGTCTTTTCCCTGCTCGCCGTCTTTTTACCGGCGGCGGAAGTGCGCGGGGTCGACACCGCGCCGTCACAGGACACCACCTATGACATCCAGGTCGACTACGACAGGGAAAATCAGGTTCCCATCATGAAGACCTACACGGCGACGACGGTGAAGGTCACCGACCTTCTGAGAGTGCGCCGCCTCTCGGCATACAACTACGAGCCGGACGAATACGCGGAGATCGAATCGAACGCGATCTCAAACGAGCATAACGGTGAGCCGCTCGCCTCCCGCGGGACGATCCGCTATGTGATTACCAACATCGAGGGCATCAGCCCGGCGAACGGAGCATGGAACGAGGCGCTCGCGCCCTATGCCGAGTACATCGGGGACGACGAGCGGCTGCACCTGACGCTTTACCTTCCTCCGATGCTCTCCGCCTGTCATGTTTTCGTGCGGGTACAGCACGCGGCGTCGATGGGGACGCTGACCGGGTACGACTCCGTGCGCTACGCGACGACGGACAAGGATCTCGCCTATGATGCGAGCGTCCGTCACGCCGACGGGACGGAAGGTGTCTATCTCGATATTCCCCTCATCGTGTCCCAAAGATTTTGGAACGAGAACCCGATCCAGAACGGATGCGTCGTCACCATTCACTACGAGGCGGAAGAGGGACGGCGCGTCGGCTTCGTCGGCACGCCCATCATCGGTCCCGACAAGGAAGTGCGGGCAATGGTGGAACGGGGGAACACCTTCCGTCTGGTCGCCGTGTTTCTTGCGGTCCTTACCTTCTTTATTTTCGTTTTCGTCTGTGTTCTGAAGCGGTCGGGCGCCTTCGGGCCCGGGCTTGTCTTCGCCGTCGCCGTGATGATCGGCGTCTATGCCTCCCTGTCGCTCTCGCGGGCAACCGAGTTGCCGTATCTGTGGCTCGCGGTGCGTGGAGCGGCGGTCGGTGTCTTCCTTCTCGGCGCGAGTCTGACACTGCCGCGGCGCGCGGGGAATTTCCCCGTGCGTCGGATTGCGCTTCTCTTCTCCCTGCTCACGATCGGCTTTGCCTTCTCCGTCCCGCTCGTCAACACGGCGGGGACAGAAATGCTCACGCTCGCCTATCGGATCGCGGGCTCCGTCGCGGCGGGGCTCTTGCTCGTCTTCACCGCCCGACAGATCCTCGGGGGCAAGCGCCTTGACCTCTGTGTCAACAACGCGCTCTCGGTCGTACTCGCCGTGTATGCGATGTTCCTCTTTGACGAGCGTGTCAATCTTCTTTACAGTCCCTTGATGTGGCTCTCGGTCGCGATGCTCGTTATGATCCTGATTATCGGCTTTCGCGAGTTCTCCCGCTCCGAGAAACAGAACCGCCAGCTGACCGCCAATCTTGCCGCAGAAGTCCGTCTGCAAACCAAGAATATGCAAACAATGATTGACGAAAGAGAGCGGATATTGCAATTTATTTCGCACGATATGAAAAAGCCGCTGTCCTCCACCCGCATGTATCTCACCACTCTGTGGCAGAGAGAAACGGACAAAGAACAGCGGAAAACCATTGACATTATCGAATCGAAAGTTTCTTACCTTTACGACAATCTTGCCGCCGTCGCCGACTATGCCAAGCGGAAATATGTCGCCGAAAACCCGGAGATCCTCGCGGTGGACGAGATTCTCGGCGCCATCTATGACGAGCTTTCTCCCGACGCGGAGGCGAACGGAATCGTCATGGAGCTTGCGGCAAAGCACACCACCGCCTTCGCAAAGCCCGACGCCTTAAAGTCCGTGCTCTCGAACCTCGTTCTGAACGCGATCGAGCACGCGGAATGTGACAGAATCCGCCTCGCCGTCTCCCGAAAGTCCGATCGGTGCATGATTACCGTGTCGGACAACGGCAAAGGGCTCGGCGACAAGGATGTCTTCCGCCCTTACTACTCCGGCAACGAGGGGGAGGAAAATATCGGTCTGGGACTTTATATCTGCAAGAGTCACATTGAGGCAATGAACGGCACGCTCGCGTACGAATATGCCGATCACATCCTGACCTTCACCGTGACGCTGCCGATGGCGTGATTTAATTCAGAATTCAGAATGAAGAATTAAGAATTAGGTGATAAGTGATCGCATACTTCTCTTTTTTTGACTTTCCCTCTTTTTGACGAAAGAACCTTTGGCGAGAGAAAAGAATCTTTGATTAAAATCATTCTGAATTCATAATTCTTAATTCTGCATTTTCTAAGTTCTGAATTCATAATTCTTAATTCTGCATTCGATAAGTTCTACATTCGATAACTTCTGAATTCATAATTGATTCTATTTCACCGCGGCGCCTTACGGTGCCGCCTCACGCTGCAAGGATGTGGAGGACGATCACGCTCATATCGTCCCGGCGGGCGTTATACTTCACCGCCGTGGCGAGAATGGTATCGGCGTAGGCTTTCAGATCCCTTTTCGCGGGTTTGTTCAAAAGCTCGAGGAGCCACGGGGCGTCCTCTGGCGACTGGCTGATGCCGTCGGAGAGGAGGATCACATAATCGTCGAAGGAAACCTCGACGCGAATCCTCTCCGCATCGACGCGGCGGAGAAGCCCGAGGGGTACCGTCTGCGATCGGACGCGGAAGATGGAATTCCCCCGCTTGACATAAGAGGGCGCGGCGCCGCTCTTATAAAACTTCGCTTCCCCGTCCACGAGGTCGAAGGAGAAGAGATCGACGGTCGTCGAGCACTCTTCCCGCCGCTCGCGGATCACATGATTCAGAAGATGAAGAGAGGTGTCCCCACTGCACCCGGCGTCCGCCGTGCGGGCGAGGAACTCGGTGGAAAACGCGGAGGTGGCATGCGCCGTCTCTCCCGTGCCCATGCCGTCCGACAGAATGGCATAAAAGCGGTCGTCCTCCGAAAAGCACTTGACGCTGTCGCCGGAGATGTCGTTGTTCTCCTTCGCGACGGCGGCGACGGCGTATTCGACGCGGTACTTCGGCGCGGCGTGGCACTCCATCAGAACCATTGTATCCTTGCGGTAATATTCGGGCGTCGAGAGCTTCTCGGCGCTCTGCTCTTCGATCGCGTCGCGCAGGGCGGGGGCGGTGATCTTCGTACCGTCCTTATCCTCGCCGGCGGCGAGGATATATTTCCGCCGTTTTCCGAACGCGCGGATCACGCCGTCGGGAAACCCGTTCTCGGCGAAGGTGCGCCCGAGTGCCTCGGAGAGCGGCTCGTCCATCGCCTGCTCTTCTTCGTCACGGCGACGGGCTTCGTTCAGCATTTTGGAGACCAGCTCGCAGATGTCGGAGGTGCCTTCGGTCTTGCGGTTCTTGAATTTCTCCTCGGCGAGATTCGCGGCGGCGATACGGATCGACTCGAGGATTCTCCCCTCCTGCTGGCAAAAGCCGAGCGAGGCGCCGAGGTCATCGACCGAGATCTTTTCTCCTGCGGCGAGCTTGCGCGCGAGGGTATCGGCGCTGTCGACAAAGGGGCGATGGCTCTGCGAGAGGCAGACGGCGTAGCCGCTGCATGTCCTGCAATAAACATCGGCACAATCGGTGCAGAGGGTCTTATACTCTTCGACGGTCGGCTTTCCGTCCGCTTCCCCGAGCTTTCGGATCAGGGGGGCGAGGGAGGAAAACGCCTCACCGAGGGTATCGAGTCCGCGCGTCTGCTTCGCACGGTAGGAGAGTGCCATCGTGCCGACCATGTCGGTCGCGCTCTTTGAGACGCTCGCGACCTCCTCGGGTTTCTTCTCCGTCGTGAGTTTACGAAGAAGAGGAAAGGAGAGGAGCGCGGCGATCGCGTATTCGGGAAAGAGGGAGAGAAAGCCCGTCATGCCGCCCTGATACGCGCCCCATGCCGAGAGGAGAACCCCGCCGCCGAGCAGGGCATATCCGAGCCCGAGGGGAAAGAGAAAGCCCGCGGCAAGCCCCGCGAGGGCAAAGGCGACCGCCCCGAGCCCCGAGACGCCGAGGGTGGAAAAGAAGCCGACTGCCATCGCGCGCAGGGGTCCGAACCGCTTCGCAACGAAGAGGGTCAA
>CALAFS010000186.1 GCA_937892405.1 uncultured Clostridia bacterium | reverse complement strand
AAAGTCCTGACCGGAGAATCTATGTCGCGGCACTTTCTTTCCGGGCAAATCAGATATTCCGCCTTCATAATGCAAAGTAAAGTTTGAAAATATGAGTTTTTACGAAGATGGCAAAACCTTTCCGATGAAGATCATAGCGACAATTCACACGGACTACAAAGAAAAATTCGGAATTCCGCGCCAGAGCGGAATCGTCGGCGAGACGATCGGGCGGATTGTCTTCCTGCCCCCTTACAACCGCGCGGAAGCCGTGCGCGGGATCGAAGGATACTCGCACCTTTGGCTCCTCTGGCAATTCTCCGAGGCGATCCGCGAGGAATGGTCGCCGACGGTGCGTCCGCCGAGGCTCGGCGGGAATCGGCGGGTCGGTGTCTTCGCCACCCGCTCCCCCTTCCGTCCGAACCCGATCGGGCTGTCCTCCGTGCGCCTTCTCGGCATGGAGATCGGTGCGGAGGGTCCTGTTCTCACGGTCGGGGGTGCCGATCTTCTCGACGGAACGCCGATCTATGACATCAAGCCCTATCTTGCCTATACCGACGCACACCCGGAGGCGGTCGGCGGGTTTTCCGACGGTGTGCGGAACTATGCGCTCCGGGTGAACTTCCCCGAAGAGCTCCTCGCCCGCGTCGCAAAGGAGAGTCGCGCGGCGATCCTCGGACTTCTCGAAAACGATCCGCGTCCGTCTTATCAGGAAGACGCGGAGCGGGTCTATTATGTGAGTTACGGCACCTGTGAGGTCGCCTTCCGCGTCGCGGGGGATGTCCTCACCGTGATCGGCGTCAAAGAAAAAAGAAGCTGACACAGAAAAAAGAGCGTGCAGGAGCAGATCCTGCGCGCTCTTTTTCTCTGTCGTCAGAAGAGTCCGACAATGCGTCCGTCGGGAAGGACATCAATGCCCTCGGCGGCGGGAACCTTCGGCAGTCCCGGCATCGTCATGATATCCCCGGTGAGGACGACAACGAAGCCGGCGCCCGCGGCGATGCGGACATTCTTCACGCTGACAGTGAAGTGTTCGGGCGCCGAGAGCTTCTTCGGATCGTCGGAAAAGCTGTACTGCGTCTTTGCCATGCAGACGGGAAGCGAGCCGTAGCCCATCGCCTCAATCGCGGCAATCTGCTTTTGCGCCGCGGGGAGATAGGTGACTCCGTCGCCGCGATAGACGCGGGTGACGACCGCCGAGATCTTCTCTTTCAGCGTAGCGTCCGTCGGATAGGTAAAGCGGAAGTCGCCCTTTTCCCCTTCGCAAAGGCGAACCACCGCGCGGGCGAGCGCCTCACTGCCCCGTCCGCCGTCGGCATAGGCGGTGGAAATCTCGGCGGCAACGCCGAGGGCGGCGCAGTGCTCCCTCACGCAGGCGATCTCGGCATCGGTGTCGGTCGGGCGACGGTTGATCGCGACGACGACGGGGAGACCAAAAATCTCTCTGATGTTCCGGATATGACGCTCAAGGTTCGGAAGTCCGGCGCGGACGGCGTCGGTATTTTCTTCGGAAAGTGCGTTTTTGTCAACTCCACCGTGCATTTTCAGCGCTCTGACGGTGGCGACAAGGACGACGGCATCGGGGACAAGGTCTGCCGCGCGGCACTTGATATCAAAGAATTTCTCCGCGCCGAGATCGGCACCGAAGCCCGCCTCGGTCACGGCATATTCCCCGCTGCGCAGTGCCATGCGTGTCGCAAGCACCGAGTTGCACCCATGGGCGATATTGGCAAAGGGTCCGCCGTGGACAAACGCCGGCGTCCCCTCCAAAGTCTCGACAAGATTCGGCTTCAGGGCGTCGCGGAGAAGAGCGCACATAGCGCCCGCCGCCTTCAGATCTGCCGCGGTCACGGGGCGTCCGTCATAGGTATAGGCAACAATCATACGGGAGAGTCGCTCTTTCAGATCCATGAGGGACTCCGAAAGGCAGAGCACCGCCATCACCTCGCTCGCGACCGTGATGTCAAAGCCGTCCTCCCTCGGAACGCCGTTCACGCTTCCGCCGAGGCCGTCGACGATAAAGCGGAGCTGGCGGTCGTTCATATCCACCGCGCGGCGCCATGTGATCTTCCGCGGGTCGATGCCGAGCGCGTTCCCCTGCTGGATATGGTTATCGAGCATGGCGGCGAGGAGATTGTTCGCCGCGCCGATCGCGTGGAAATCGCCGGTGAAATGCAGGTTGATGTCCGCCATCGGGGCGATCTGCGCATATCCGCCGCCGGTGGCGCCCCCCTTGATCCCGAAGACGGGGCCGAGCGACGGCTCACGCAGAGCGAGCACCGCCTCCCGCCCGATCTTGCGAAGACCGTCGGCGAGTCCGATGGACATCGTGGTTTTTCCCTCTCCCGCGGGGGTGGGGGTGATGGCGGTGACGAGCACCAGTTTCCCCCGTTTTTCCTTCTTTGCGAGAAGGGAGAGATCGACTTTCGCTTTATGGGAGCCGTATTGTTCCAGATACTCCTCCCCGATATGTGCCCGTGCGGCGACCTTACCGATCGGCTCGAGCGGCGTCTTTTCCGCGATCTCAATGTCACTCAGAAATTCCATGATAATCTCCCTTCCGCCGCCCGCGGGCGGCATAAAAAGTCGGTGTCAGTCGGCAATCACAAGATCGGAGCCATAGTCTCCCGCCGTGCGGATCTCCCCGCCCGAGGCGTCTCTGACAATGATGTTTTTTACATCGGGTCCCGCGTAATTGACGCGGCGCGCGGCAGGCAGGCGCTCGCTGTCAAAGAGAAAAAGCGTCTCCCCACCCTCGGCATGAATGTCGGTAAAAAAGCAATTGCGCGTGCAGATCTTACACTCGATTGCGGTATCGGCGCCCGAAAACGACAGGTGACGCACTTCCCCGCCCGAGGCGTACATCAGCGTGAGCTTCGCGCCCGCACCGGAAAAGGTCAGGCCGTCAATAGTAAAGTTCCTTACATTGAAAAGTTCGATCGCGCCGTAAAGGGTGCTGTCTTTTCCGTAGAGACTGATGCCACTCTGGCACCCGAGCTTTGTCCGCTCCCTCACGGTACGGACGACGCTGTTCTTAAAAATCGGAGCGCCGCTGTCGGAAAACAGCGCGGCGTCCTCCAGTCGGACGGAGGTCTCCGCATGCAGATACACGGTATCCGAAAGGTGCCATGTGCCGCGAAGGCAGAGGATCCCGCCGATCTCTCCCGCGCGGTCTGCCGCCAGCTGAAGCTCCGATGTCGGATCGGAGGCAGTCGGATCGGGGAATATGTAGCCGTAGGTTTCTCTCATTTTACCGTCACCCCCTCTTTGGAAATGCGGTCGGCGATCACGAGTGTGCCGTGCGCCCCGCGGATATTTTCAAAGGTAACATCCTTCAGAAAATCGGTGTCCTGCATCTCGGAAAGATCCACCGCGGCACCCCGCACGCTGTCCGCGGCGGTGACATTGCGGATCACGACACGCTCCATCGAGATGCCGGCGGGTCCGAAGTTGTCGTCGTCGGCATTTCCGCGCACGACAAGACGGGTGTTCCCGTAATGGTCATAGTTGACGGTGGTCAGAGCGTTCATCGTATTCTCGGCGCTCACATCTTCGATCGTGCTGTCGACAAGGGTGTTGCAGAGGGTGACGGCGGCACCGCCGCTCTTCGTGCGGATATTTTTAATCTTTATATGGTGCATGCTCCCGTGCTCGCCGGCATACTTGGCGAAAAAGCAACGCTGACCGAGGAGGATCGTGCCGTAGGGGAGAATGTTCTCGTCGTCGAAGTTCGACTCGATGACATTCTCGATGTCGATGTTATAGATTTCGTGTCCGTCGTTTGCCCGCAGGGCAATCATCGACTCGTGCATGGAGGAAGCGACGATGTCGCGGATCGTCACATCGTGAATGTCGGTGCTCTTCCCCTTCACCATATAGCGATAGAAGATGGCGGAAAGGGCGATCAGGTCGTCGCCGGAGTTGCCGCTCACCCGCTCAATCGTGATGTGATGACAGCCAAGACGGAGATTGATGCCGTCCTGATTGGAAAAGAGTCCGCCCGTCTTCACGCGGATATCGGAAATCCGACCGTGCGAGCAGAAAAGGAAGTTCAGCCCCCACCATCTCTGATTTTTTACCGTGATGCCGCTGACCTCGAAGCCGTCGACATTGTGGAAGAGGACAAGGTTGTTGCAATAGATGGACGGCGTCCCCTCGCCCGCCGGCGTCCACTCGAAAATATCGTTGTGTCCGTCTCCGTCAAGGGTCGCGTCGCCGCGTCCGAGAATCCGAATATTCTTCTGTTCGGGAAGGCGCTCGAGGTAGCCGTCGCGATACATATTTTCGTTCCGGAAAATGTTGCAGGTGGCGTGCGGCGTGAGCTTCAGCGTGCAGTGATCGAGAATCACGGTGAAGTCGGAGGGCAGGAGAATCGCCTCGTCGATCAGGTATTCCCGCGCTCCCGTGCGCGGGTTGACCGGCGGGATCGTGAGGATACCGTCCGCCGCTTTTGCCGCGGCGACCGCCGCCGAGAGCATGGCGGAATCCGAAGGATATGCCGCGGGATCGAAGGTTTCAAGATGTCGCATGATCTTTTCCTTTCGTCGGAAAAATTTCGTGGAGGCAGGATAAAAAGAGAAGGCACGCCTCCTCGGAAAAGCCGGCGCGCCCGGTTATTCTTATTATACACACGCCCGCCTGAAAAGTCAAGCGGGCGCGCGGATTTTAAGCTTTTGTGACCGGATGTTTTCCGAAAGCGCAGGGGTTGACAAACTGTCCGTGGCGGTTCTTTGTCTTATAGCGGATCGCCGCCTTCGGGCAACGGTGAAGACAGGCGAGGCAAAGATCACACTCGGCGGCGACGAAAACGGGGGTTCCCTCTTTCATGGCAATCGCATTGTCGGGGCATTGCGAGGCGCAAAGCCCGCATCCGATGCACAGAGTCTCGTCGACCGAGAAATATTTGGTTTTCCGTGCGGCGCGATAGTTCTGATACACGCCCCACGCCAGCGGCAGGGGCAGTACCGTACCGACAAAGTTGCCATGCAGGCGGGCGAAAACATCGTCGGCAATGTGCTCTGCGGCGAGCGCCGCCTGCTCGGTGATTCGTCGGTTCTTTTCTCCGTCGCGCAGGTCAAAGACGGGCACCCATGTATCCACGGTGCGGACGGAAAACGCGGCGCGCACGGTGATGCCGCGGTGCTCCGCCGCCTCGCGGAAGAAGTACGCGGACTGTCCCGGCGTCGTGCCGTAGGCGGTGACATGGTAGATGTACGGGTTCTCGGGCAGGGTAAGAGAGAGCGTCTCAAG
>CALAFS010000185.1 GCA_937892405.1 uncultured Clostridia bacterium | reverse complement strand
GAAAAAGCTCTTCCCCGATACGCGTGTGAGCACCTCGGTCGAAAAGCTGTGGTCGGCGATCCTCGACACCTCGCGCGTCGACGACGATCCGATCGCCGCATGGGATAAGCACAACAAGAACCTTCAGAGCCGCTGTGACTACCTCAACTCGCTGAAGATCCGCGAGCTTCGTTACAAGTCGGCAAACGGCACCGATTTCCGCGTCGGTCTTCTGCCCAATGCGCTCTTCTGCGCGGGCGGCGAGCACACGATGGGCGGCACCTATTTCAACCCGAACATTCCGACCGAGGAAGTCTTCACCTCTCCGAGACGGGGAGACGCGGACGGCATCGTCTACTCCTCAAAGCCCCTCTCCTACGGCGGTCAGCTGATCGAAAACTTCTGGATCCGCTTTGAGGGCGGGCGCGCGGTCGATGTCGGTGCGGAAAAGGGCGAGGCGCTGTTGCGCGAGATCATCGGCATGGACGAGGGCTCGGCATATCTCGGTGAGTGCGCGCTCGTGCCTTATGAGTCGCCGATCAACAAAACGGGAATTCTCTTCTACAACACGCTGTTCGACGAGAACGCCGCCTGCCATCTTGCGCTCGGTCGCGGCTTTACCAACCTGATCCGTGACTATGACAAGTACACGGAAAAAGAGCTTCACGAAATGGGAATCAACGATTCCATCGTGCACGAAGACTTTATGATCGGAACTGCCGATCTCTCCATCACGGCACTGACGGAAGACGGAAAGACGGTCGAAATCTTCAAAAACGGAACCTTTGCGTTCTGATAAAAGACAAATCAAAAAGCGGTCGGAACCGGGCAACGGGGACGACCGCTTTTTTAATTCAGAACTTTGGAAATGCAGAATTAAGAACTTTGAAAATGCAGAATTAAGAATTCAGAATTCAGAATTATTATGTAAGTCTATACAATTATACGCAAATTTGAAAATAAATGTTTGCATATGCGATTGATTTTGTGCAAAAGCAGAGTCAGAGTGCAGGGAGAGCGTTCAAGGTGAAGGTGATCTGCTCTTTTGCGGCGGTGACGGTATTTTGAATTTCCTCCGTGTCCTGCGGAGCGAGAAGAAGGGCGCCGTAGACGGTGGAGAGAACCGCAAAGGTGAGGCGGTGGGTATCGTCCGTGGACATACCATGCGCATGTGCCAAGATCTCTGCCGTGCGGCAAAGAGGGGCGTCAAATGCCTCGCGGCGGCGGGCGGAAGCGCGGGAGAGGAGCACCGAGCGATAGTTCGGGTTTGAGAGCCAGAAACGGAGATACGCGAGGGAAAGCTCGGTCAGATGACGCGCGTGATCCTCCGAAAACGCGCGGGCAATCTCGCGGCAGAGAAGATCCCATTTTTCAAGCAGATAGGCAAAGATCCCGTCGATCAGCTCTTCCTTATCCCGAAAATGCCGATAGGGGGCGGCACAGGAGACCTGCGCGCGCTTTGCCACGCGGCGAAGCGAAAAATCCCCTTCTCCGTGTTCTTCCATCTCCGAGAGCCCTGCGAGGAGCAGGCGCACTCTGACATTGGTTTCAAGGTTCGCGTCTTCCATAGCTCTTCCCTTCCTGCATATTTCTTTTTTCTTATTATAACATATTTTCGTTTCTCTTGCAAGGGGGGAGTTTTTTCTATATTTTTAGAATTTGATCGTTTTTTTACTCAACCATATTGACAAAAGGCAAATTTGGGATTATAATAAAAGCGCTGTCTGTTCAGGAAAAGTATACCTTTTCTGACAGGCGTTTTTTCATGTTTCTTCGCCGTTTTTCTACCATGTTATAGTAGATATCGGCGTGTCAGGAAATGTATACCTTTCCTGCCATATCTGTCGTCCCCTGTATTTCTGTTTGATCTAAAGAAAGGAACTCATCATGAAAAAAATCTCCTGTCTTCTCCTCTCCGCGGTTTTGGTCGCACTGTTGCTTCTTGCGCTCGTATCCTGCGGAGAATGTGACCACACCTACGGTGACTGGATCGTCGACCGCGAAGCGAGTGAAGGCGCCGCGGGTGAACGCCATCGCGAATGTACCAAGTGCAAAGAAAGAGAAACGGAAGCCATTCCGAAACTCGCACACACGCATACTTATGAGGACGGATGGTCGTATGACGACACCTATCATTTTCATGCATCGACCTGCGAACATGTGAATGAAATTTCGGGAAAAGCATTCCATAGCTTTGAAGACGGTTTTTGCACCGTTTGCGGTGCGGAAGAGCCTGTCACGGAGCATACCCACACCTACGCCGAAGAGTGGTCGAAAGACGACACCTACCACTGGCACGCATCGACCTGTGGGCATGAAACCGAAGTTTCGGGCAAAGCCGAGCACACCTTCGGCGATTGGATCACCGACCGTGAAGCAACCGAAGATCAGGTCGGCGAAAAGCACCGTGTCTGCACGGTATGCGGACAAGAAGAGACTGCTGACATTGCAAAGCTTACGCACACACATAGGTATGCCGAAGAATGGTCGAAAGACGATACCTATCACTGGCATGCCTCGGCATGCGGGCATGTAACCGAGATTTCGGGCAAGGCGGAGCACACCTTCGGCGACTGGATCACCGACCGTGAGGCGACCGAAGCGGACACGGGGGCGAGGCACCGTGTCTGTACAGTATGCGAAAAGACGGAGACCGAACCGATCGGAAGACTCCCGCACACGCACACCTATGCAGAGGATTGGTCGAAGGACGATACCTATCACTGGCACGCATCGACCTGCGGGCATGTAACCGAAGTTTCGGACAAGGCGGAGCACACCTTCGGCGACTGGATCACCGACCGTGAGGCGACAGAAGATCAGGTCGGCGAAAAGCACCGTGTCTGCACGGTATGCGGACAAGAAGAGACCGCCGAGATCGCAAAGCTTCCGCACACACATAAGTATGCAGAGGAATGGTCGAAGGACGATACTTATCACTGGCATGCATCGACCTGCGGGCATGAAACCGAGATTTCGGGTAAGGCGGAGCACACTTATAAAAATGGGGTATGCACGGTCTGCGGCGAAGAACTGCCGCCTTATTCGACAGGTTTGACTTATCGGCTTTCCGAAGACAAGACCTATTATACGGTCACGGGGATCGGCACTTTCAAAGGGCGTTACCTGATCATCCCCGAAACATACAACGGCTTACCCGTAACGCGGATCGGTTCCTCTGCGTTTCGTCATTGTTCAAGCCTTTGGAGCGTCGAAATTCCGGGAAGTGTTATCGCCATTGGAAGTTGTGCGTTTGAAGACTGCATAAGACTTACGAAAATCACAATCGGAAACGGCGTTGCAAGCATTGAAACGGATGCATTTGATTATTGCCACAGGTTAATCGAGATCGTCAACTATTCTTCTTTGGAGATTACCCTCAAAAGTCTTTCCTATGGGTATATCGGCTATTATGCCAAACACATTACAGACGATGCGGAAGATACTTATCTTACCATCGACGATAACGGATATGTTTTCTATGACGACGGAAGCAATGCTTATCTGATGGGTTATACGGGCGAGGACACCGATCTTGTCCTGCCGGAAAAATCTCCCGATGAAAAGAATTACGAAATATATAAGTATGCATTCTATGAATGTTCCGCGCTTACGAGCATCAAAATCCCGGACGGTGTTACAAGCATCGGTAATTACGCGTTCCGTGATTGTACCGCGCTGAAGGGCATGATCGTCGGTAACGGCGTCGTCAGTATCGGCAACGAAGCATTCCGCAACTGCACCGCACTGACAGACATTACAATCGGGAACAGTGTTATCAGTATCGGAATTGACGCGTTCGTAGATTGCATAAATCTAAAGTGCACCGTATATGAGAATGCAAATTACATCGGCAACAGCAGCAACCCGTATGTTATTCTGATCTCGGCAGTCAGTCGGGATATTGCCTATGCCAAGGTTCACAAAAACACTCATGTTATATGCTGTGGGGCATTCGCGGGGTGCAGTGAGCTTACAAGCATCGAAATCCCTTTTGTCGGAGCAACAAAAGCAGAAACAGAGAACACCAATCATTTCGGCTATATCTTCGGTGCGTCTTATGTTCATGACACCTGGAAGTATGTTCCGGAAAGTCTGAAAACCGT
>CALAFS010000184.1 GCA_937892405.1 uncultured Clostridia bacterium | reverse complement strand
CCGCCGATTGCGACGGTCAGCATCGGCCGTGGGACATCGAGCGGCTTCTGGAGTCTTCGGCACGCCACCCCGACGCGCTTTGCCTCGGAGTCAGAGACTTCACGGCAAAGGACATTCCGTGGCGAAGCCGATTCGGGAACCGTGCGACCTCTTTTCTCTTCCGTATTCTCGCAGGGATCCGCCTTTCCGATACGCAGACGGGATTGCGTGCATTTTCCTCCGATCTGATTCCGCACCTTCTGAAGGTCGGGGGCGACCGTTACGAGTACGAAAGCAAAGTTTTGCTTGCACTCGCCGCCGAAGGAATTCCTTTTCATACCGTCCCGATCGAAACGATATATAAAAACGAAGAATACGGGCGTCCGCCCTCGCATTTCCGACCGATCGCCGACTCTTTCCGTATTCTTGTCGGCGTGAGCGGCGGTATCCGCAAGTATGCGATCGCTTCCGTCGCCGCGGCGCTTGTCGATCTCACGGCGTTCGTTCTTTTCTCCCGTTATGTCTTCGGGACGATCGGCGCCTTTGCCTTTCTCTTTGCCGGCATCGCCGCCCGCCTCTTGTCCTCCGCCGTGCAATATGCCGTAAACCGACGGTATGTCTTCGGGAAAGCGGATCGCGGCGCTCTCGGAAGATATTATCTTCTTTGGACTCTTTGCCTCGTCCTCTCCTCCGGATTTTCTTTTCTGCTTGGAATTATCACGCAAAACCTGAAAATCGTAACAACAGGAAAAGTGATTTTCGATCTGACGCTTGCGCTTTTCTCCTATCGTATGCAGGAGCGCTTTGTTTTCCGCCGACGCAGAAGAAAAGAATATCGCCCGCCGCGCTTTTGCGGTGTTCTCTTCCGTTTCACCCGCGTTTTGGCACGGGTGTTTCTCCCTCGGTATACCTGCCGTATCCGTCCGCGGCAGGATGCCACGGTCTACCTCTGCCGCCACCTGAATCTCGAGGGACCGATGATTGCTCTTCGCTCGCTTCCCTTTGACACGCACCCGATGGTGCTCTCTTCTTTTTTCTCTTACAAACGCTGTTACAGACAGTACCGCGACTACACTTTCACCGTCCGCTTCGGAATTCCGCGCCCTCTTGCGATGCCTCTCGCCGCCATAGCGGCACTCTTCGTCACACCGCTCGTCCGCTCCGCACGGGCAATCCCCGCCTATCGCGGCGGGATCGACGCGGTAAAGACCTACCGTGCCGCGATGGAGGCGCTCGGTCGCGGTGAGCCGATTCTGATCTTTCCCGATACCGACTATACGGCAAAAGAGGACGCCCCCTCCGATATCTACACCGGCTTCCTCTATCTTGAGAAGCTCTACCGTAAAAAATACGGATCATCGCTCTCTTTTGTTCCCCTCGTGATGGATACGGAGAAACGGACGCTCACCGCCCGCCCCGCCTGCCGTTATCCGGCGCATCCCGCCTCCTTTGCCGAGGCGACACGCCGTGTCGCGGCAGAGATTTCCGAGGCTCTCATGCCCGACTCGTACACATAAATAATAGGAATTGTGTGACTTCCCGAAGGAGATTCCACCGCGGAATTTCCTTTGGGAAGCACTATTTTTCAAAATCTTCTTCGACACTATTGACAAATAGAATATTTTGCTTTATAATGAAAGCGCTGCCTGTTCAGGAAAGGTATACTTTTTCTGACAGGCGGTTTTGCTTGTTTTTTCATCTTTGACTACTATATTGATGTAGGAAAAAATGTGTCAGGAAAAGTATACCTTTCCTGACACATTTTTCTATCAGCAGATCACAATACCCCATTCGGGCAAGAAAGGATTCAAAGATGAAAAAACTGTCGCACATCTCTTTACTCTTCCTTTTGGCAATGCTTCTTCTCTTCTCCGCCACGGCGTGTGGAGAGAAAGAACCGACCAAAAAACCGGCGGAGCCGGGAATCTACACTTTGAGCGCGGCATATGATGTCGCGGTCAAAAACGGCTTCGACGGTACGCTCGCCGAATTTACGGAGGCGATCCGCGGGCTCGCCATCGAGTTCAGCACCACGGACACCGCGATCCGCTGGCGCTATGAAGGCACTGAAACATGGTATGACCTCGTCGCACTGTCAAAGCTCGTCGGTCCCAAAGGTGACCAAGGTGAAAAGGGTGACACAGGTGCTACCGGTCCGAAGGGCGATCAGGGTGAAAAAGGCGATACCGGAGCTACCGGCCCCAAAGGCGATCAGGGTGAAAAAGGCGACACCGGCGCCGCGGGCCCCAAGGGTGGTCAAGGCGAAAAAGGTGACAAAGGTGATCCCGGTGCCACAGGTCCTAAAGGTGACCAAGGCGAGAAAGGTGATCCCGGAGAAAAGGGCGATACCGGTGCCGCCGGCAGAGGAATTCTGAAGGTCGAAGTGATCGACGGTATTCTTTGGGTCACTTACACAGACGATCCCGACCACCCTGTCAGAATCGGCGCGCTCGGTGAAGCGGACGAAGGCACGGACGGACTGGATTTCTATCCCCTGCCCGACGGCACCTACGGCGTGATGTACGGAAAAACGAAATATCTTGCCGAAATCGTTGTCCCCGCGACGCATAAAGGAAAAGCCGTCACACAGATCTTGCCGTATGCGTTCGAGAGCGCGCCGAATCTCACGAGCATTCTCCTGCCGGAGAGCTTGACGAATATCGGCGAGTTTGCATTTTCCCGGTGTAGTAAGCTCACGAGCATTACGATCCCGAGCGGAGTGACGAACATCGGAGGGCGAGCCTTTGACAGTTGCTCCAAGCTTCAAAGCGTAACCTTTACGGAAGATTCGCTGTGTGAAACGCTGGGGGTATGCGTATTTTGCGGGTGTGAGAGCCTCGCGAGTGTCACGATTCCGAGCAGTGTGACGAGCATCGGCGGGTCTGCGTTTGAAGGGTGTGCGGAACTGATCGATGTTACAATCCCGCGCGGTGTGACAGGCATTGAAAATCGCACCTTCCACGATTGCTCCAAGCTTCAAAGTGTAACCTTTGCGAATGGTTCGCAGTGTGAGACACTGGGTGAATCCGCGTTTTACGGCTGCGGGAGCCTTACGGGTATTACAATTCCGAGTGGGGTGACGAGCGTCGGGACGCAAGCCTTCTATAATTGCTCTAAGCTTCAAAATGTAGTCTTTGCGGATGGTTCACTGTGCGAGGCATTGGGTGAATCCGCATTTTACGGATGCGAAAGTCTCTCAAATGTTACGATTCCGGATAGTGTGAAGTGCATCAGTCTGTCCGCGTTCGAAGGTTGCACGAAACTTGTCAATGTCACGATTCCGAATAAGGTCACAAGCATCGGCTCTTCGGCGTTCAAAGGTTGCGCAAAGCTTACGAGCATTACGATTCCGAATCGCGTGACGAGCATCGGCGAGAGCGCATTCTCGGGTTGTAACAGTCTTGAGAGTATTATCCTGCCGTTTGTCGGCGGTTCCCGGAAGAGTGCGTCCGATACATATCAATATCCGTTCGGTTATATCTTCGGTACTTCCTCCTATGCAGGTGGTGTTGCAACAGGGCAGCATTATTACGGATCGAGCACCTTAAGTACAGGATATAGCACTTACTATATCCCAGAGAGTTTGAAGTCCGTCACGATTACGGGAGGAAATATCCTCTACGGTGCCTTCTTTAATTGCACGAGTCTTACGAGCATCGAGATTTCGGACAGCGTGACAGGCATCGGCAACAATGCGTTCTCCGGTTGCACAGGGCTTACGAGCATCGAGATTCCGGATAGTGTGACGAGCATCGGCTATAATGCGTTCTACGGTTGCACAGGGCTTACAAACATCACGATTCCGGATAGCGTGACAAGTATCGGCAGTTCTGCGTTCTACGGTTGCACAGGACTTACAAGCATCGCAATTCCGAATAGCATCACGAGTATCGGTCCTTCTACATTTTATAACACTGCATATTACAATGATTCCTCGCATTGGGAGAACGGAATGCTTTATATCGGCAATTATTTGATTGAAGCTAAAAACACAATTTCAGGTTCGTATACGATAAAATCCGGGACAAAACACATTGCGGCGGCGGTATTCTATGATCGCACAGGGCTTACGAGCATTACGATTCCGAATAGCATCACGAGCATCGGCTATAATGCGTTCTACGGTTGCACAGGACTTACGAGCATTACGATTGGGAATAGCATCACGAGTATCGGTAGTTCTGCGTTTTCTAAGACTGCATATTACAACGATTCCTCGCATTGGGAGAACGGAGTCCTTTATATCGGCAAATATCTGATTGATGCCAAAAATACAATTTCAGGCTCGTATACGATAAAATCCGGGACAAAATGCATTGCGGAGTGGACGTTCTCTGGTTGCACAGGGCTTACAAGCATCACAATTCCGAACAGTGTGGCAAGCATCGGCGATCGGGCGTTTAAAGATTGCACAGGGCTTACGAGAATCACCGTCGAAAGTGGAAACCAAAAGTATCATGTAGCGGGAAACTGTTTGATTGAAACAGAAACAAAAACTTTGATTCTCGGTTTAAAAAACAGTGTTATTCCATCAGATGGCAGTGTCACGAGCATCGGAGATGCTGCGTTCTACGGTTGCACAGGGCTTACAAGCATCACGATTCCGAACAGTGTCACGAGCATCGGAGATGCTGCGTTCTACGGTTGCACAGCATTGAAAGATATCTATTATACCGGAACGCAAAGCGAGTGGAAAGCAATTTCAAAAGGGAGTTCTTGGAACGACAAGACCGGACATTACACCATTCACTATGCAGATGAAACATAAGCAGTATTCTATTTGACATTTGAGAGCATCTTTTTCCGGCTCTTTCCGACCTATCGGAGGGAGTCGGATTTTTGTTTTGTGGCGTGGTGACCATCGCAAAAGGCTCAAAATGCAAAAAATAATCTTGCAATTCACCCGCTTTCTTACATTCACCTTTTTCATTCTAAAAATCTATAATATTATTTATATTATTTTTCAAAACCCCTTGACAGACGGTACGCTTTGTGCTATAATAACAGTACCTCTGTCGGGGGGCTTTTTTTGTGTGCCCTTCTGGGACACGGCGCACGCCCTTGACATTGAGGGAGGTATTCAACGGGAGCAATCCCGAATTCTATCAGGAGGTGCCGATATCATGAGAGTCAAAATTACCCTCGCTTGTACCGAATGCAAGCAAAGAAATTATGACACTGAAAAAAACAAGAAGAACGATCCGGACAGACTTGAGCTTAACAAGTATTGCCGTTTCTGCCGCAAACACACTTTGCACAAAGAAACCAAGTGATCGGGAGGAGAAGGAACATGGCAGATGAAAATATGAATCTTCCGACGGAAGAGTCCACCGAGGACAAGCCCGTCGAGAAAAAGACTTCCGCTCCCGCAAAGACCGCGAAAAACGGAAAGGGTGAGAACTTCTTCGTCCGTACCTGGAAGAAGATCAAAAAGTTCTGCCGCGATACTTTCCACGAGATGAAGAAAGTCGTCTGGATGCCGAAAGATGAACTGAAGAAGAGCACTCTGCTCGTCGTTGTCGCCGTTCTCGGCATTGCCGTGGCGATCGGTATCGTCGATACCGCGTTCTCCAGCCTCATCAACTTCATCGCGGGTCTTATCAGTATATGAGTAATATCAACGAGAAAAACCTCGGTCCCAGATGGTATGTCGCTCATACTTACACAGGCTATGAAAACAAGGTCAAGGTCAGCATCGAGAAGATCGTGGAAAACCGCGGTCTCGGTCACCTGATCTACGATGTCAAGATCCCGGTCGAGACACACACCGAGACAGGGGCTGACGGCGAAGAAAAGGTAATCGAAACAAAGCTCTTCCCGAGCTATGTCCTCGTCAAGATGACCATGACCGACGAAAGCTGGCATGTCGTGCGTAACATCACGGGTGTCACCGGGTTTGTAGGTCCCGGCTCTGAACCTACTCCTCTCACCGACGCAGAAGTCGAGATGTTCAATGTGGAAGTCCACAGCGATGACTTCAAGATGAAGGTCGGTGACAAGGTCGAGGTCGTCTCGGGTATCTTCGCAGGATATTCGGGCACCCTTCAGGAGATCAGCGAGGACAAAAAACAGCTCGTTATTCTCGCCTCGACCGAACGGCGCGATATTCCTATCATGGTGGAAACCAAGGATGTCCGCCTCGCGGAATAAGATCACTTGTTCCCTGCTTCGCCATGAAGCTCTGTGGGAGGGAGAAAAATTTTATCAATTCTCCCGATTCAATCTACCACATTCGGAGGTGTAAATATTATGGCAAAGAAAATCACCGGTTATATTAAGTTACAGCTTCCCGCCGGAAAAGCTACTCCCCAGCCGCCCGTAGGTCCCGCCCTCGGTCAGTACGGTGTATCCATTCCCAACTTCACGAAGGAATTCAATGAAAGAACGAAGAATGACATCGGTCTTATCATTCCCGTCGTGATCACGGTGTACGCCGACCGTTCCTTTACCTTCATCACGAAGACTCCCCCTGCCGCCGTTCTGATCAAGAAGGCTTGCGGCATCGAGACCGCTTCCGCGACCCCCAACAAGACGAAGGTCGCTTCCCTGACGAAGGATCAGGTCCGCAAGATCGCAGAGACGAAGATGCCCGACCTCAACGCCGCTTCTGTCGAAGCCGCGATGAGCATGGTCGCCGGCACCGCCCGCAGCATGGGCATTACGGTAGAAGAGTAAGGAGGAGAACACAATGGCTAACTACGGTAAAAAGTATAAAGCAAGCGCGGAGCTGATCGAGAGATCGAAGCTCTACGATGTCGATGAAGCAATTGCTCTCCTTTGCCAGACCGCAAAGGCAAAATTCGATGAGACTGTGGAAATCCACATTCGTCTCGGTGTTGACTCCCGTCACGCTGACCAGCAGGTCAGAGGTGCGATCGTCCTCCCCAACGGAACCGGTAAGACTGTCCGTACCCTTGTTTTCGCCAGAGGCGACAAGGCGGACGCCGCCCGTGCCGCAGGCGCTGATTATGTCGGTGCCGAGGACTTCGTTCAGAAGATCCAGTCCGAGAACTGGTTCGACTTCGATGTCGTCATCGCTTCCCCCGACATGATGGGTGTCATCGGTCGTCTCGGTAAGGTGCTCGGTCCTAAGGGACTCATGCCCAACCCGAAGGCAGGTACCGTTACTCCCGATGTTGCCAAGGCTGTTGCGGAAGCAAAAGCCGGTAAGATCGAGTACCGTCTTGACAAGACCAACATCATTCACTGCCCGATCGGCAAGGCTTCCTTCGGTGCCGAGAAGCTGACCGAAAACTTCAATACGCTCGTCGGCGCTGTCATTAAGGCAAAGCCCGCGGCTGCGAAGGGTCAGTATATCAAGAGCTGTGTCATCGCTACCACGATGGGCCCCGGCATCAAAGTAAACTACGCAAAGCTCGGTTAATTTTAACCGACAAAAAACACGGTATCTTCGGATACCGTGTTTTTTTGTTCTTTTTCGTTATAACTATTGACAAAATGCATTTTTTATGGTACACTGTAATTGCTTGTTTGAAGGATTCCCGTATCCTTTCAAGGTGCCCGTTGCGTGTTGGTAGCACGCAACGGGTTTTGTTTTTGTTTCTCTACTCAATAAAAGAAGTTTCTATCTTGCGAATCAATCATACAACACTTCAATGTCTTTTTCTACTTCATATATTGTTTTGCCTTCGAATATCTTTGCTTTTTCAAAAGCAGATACGCAAACACTTCTGTCGGCATCCGTAACAGAGAATAATTCCGGAGAGGTCTCCGAGATTTCAAAAACTCGAAGGGTATATTGGGAGGATCCCGGATTTATCCAGCCTTCAATCATCATTCTTTGATCATGAAAAGAAATTTCTTTATCACAATTCATGTACAGGCTGTCAATAAATTCGTTAAGTGTGTTTCCTTTCATAAATAAAATGTTCCCTTTTGCCTGTTTTTTGCCTCTTGAATATACCGTTGGGTGTTGGTGCACCCAACGGATTTTGTGATGTTTTTATTGTGCGATGTTCAACGAGATTTTCATGCACCTGCAAATCGCCATTCGTTTTATGATAAATAAAGTTATTGAACATTACCTGTTTTCATAATGCTTAGTGCATGGTCATTTGCACTCGCTTCAAGATTCAAACAAAATATCATCAATTGACTCTTTGAACGATTTTCCGTCCCATATCGGAGCTGTCAATACTTTATAGCAAGAATCTATGAATGTCTGCCAATCCTCTTGGTTCGGTTGCTTATGCTTGTAGCTCCGGTGAATTTCATTTGAGAGAGGTGTTAGGCATTTCCCGAATGCGTTTATTCCCCGGCACTCACTATTCTTCCCCGCTTCATAAATCCCCCAACCTCTCTTTTGCAGGCTGTCATAGTACAAATAATATACTCTTCCATTTAGTAAAAAAGCCAATTCGCAATTTGGATTGTTTTGCTGATCATCCCAAAATTGCTCCCATGTCAATTTGATTCCAAATGATATTGCCATGCTTTTGTTATCCTTTCGATCATTTTTCTCTCTTTCTCTGTAACAGGATGCGTGCCGCCTTTTTCGTCATGAAAATATCCTTTGTGTGTGTGAGGTTGAATTAGTTTTTCGTTCACCGCATGAGTGTGAGTTAAATCAACTTGCTTTGCGCGTTTATTATGCTTATCGTAATATGTAATGCATTTTAACTCATTCAGGCTCCCAATTGTAACATATACTCTACCTTCTGTCATTGTTTCCAAAGGTGCAGTGGCAGCGCCACTGCTCATCTTGACGAATTTAACATTTCCTAGCTTATAAACGGTGTAATACTCGGTGCCATATAACCTTTCTTTAACACTCATTCCGCTTGAACTTCCGCGTCCGCCCATTTTCATCGTACCACCTTTCTGGAAAGAAGATAATCAACAGATATTGTATCGTTATTCATCTCCGGGAAAGGTGAACCAAAACAAATTACTTTTTCCGGTTCTATTTTACGAATCATAGCAAAGTAACCCTTGAGAAACTCTTTTTTGGCGTGTTTACACCCGATTGTGCCGATTGCGACAGTTGAATGACTTTCTATTCCGTCGAAACAAAAATCAAAACTTTTTTCATCGCTCCAACTAATCGTAGGAATTACTGTTAATCCATAATGTTGCCAAAATGCTCCAACCCAACGGTTTTTTGCAACATTTTCGAGTTGCCGCCAATAATTCATATCGGAATATAATGAAAAATCCGGAGTGAGTAGAAATGCGTATTGAGAATACTTTTGGAGCGACCGTTCCGGGGCGTTGTAAATCCCCTCAAAGCGAAAGTCGTCTACAAAGAAGTGTACACCTCGCTTTTTGTTCTCCTCGCTGTCGTTTGCTCTTGTATCAGAGCATGCGACAAGCTGAATATCCGTCAAATTAAAATTTTGTTTTTTGACAAGAGGGATATCCCATTTTCCGACAGTTTCAAAACCGTTGCGCGTAAACAGCGGGTTATCCCGCATTTCAAGTGATGTCATAATAACACTTGTCCTTTCTTCCTCATTAGAGGATTGTAATTATTGTGCGGACACGAGCGTTATCATTGCTTGTTTGAAAGACTCTCGTATCCTTTGAAATTGGTTTGCGGTTATTGGTAATAACCGACTTTGACGAAAAGGCATAAATGACAGTTGGTAGCAATCATTTATGCGTGAAGTCAATCATACGCATCCCCCCTTTTCTTAAAATATCTAATATTTCAACCGCTTTTTTGCGGCGCTTTCGGATACCCCATAAGTTTTCATCAGCTCTTTTACAGGCATTCCTTCGGTCGCCTCATACGGCATCATAACCTCTCCTGCGATCGCCATGACTGCCCATTCAAGGCGGCAATACAGTGGCGTGCTTTTTGTAAGATTCCTAGAGAAAATCGGTTTATAACCGAGTTTATCAAGAAAAGCGTGCATAATCTCATGCATAATATGCATGCGTGAACCGCCGGTTTTTTTATTCCTTGCGCTGTTGTAAACGCTTTCTTTAATCTGGATCAGATAGCCGTCTTCCAAAAGGATACACTGCGCAGGGACTGCACCGGCAAGAATATTATTATAAACAACTTCATATCGGACATTTTCAAACCCTTCGAGATCCGGTAGTTTGTCGAGAAGTGGAATCGGATCAATCGGTTCGTCTTCTTTGAAACCGCAGATGGAGCGGAATAATTTCGCATACAGCCGCAAGTCCTTTCGACTTGTCGGACGAATTTCATAATCCATTATTTTTCCTCGTTGTCGTTCAAGAGTTTCATAATAGCGTCGGCTGTCTTTTCGTCCAACCTTTCAAAAGAGCGTTGAAACTGAACTGCCAATTTTCTCTGTTGATTCGTTGCTGTGCTTAAATTGATCTTTACCTGCGTTTTAGACTCTTCTATCGCATGATAGAGTTCCGTCTGTTCTTCCGGCGTAAGTTGATAATGTTCGATCAGAATCGGTGCCCATGCTTCCGGCACATTCTTTTTTCCGCTCTCTACCGAAGATACAAAGGGAACCATACAATTGAGCAGTTCCGCCGTGTCGCCCATCACTTCATGATGCTTCACTCTCAACACCCGCATAAACTCGCCGAATTTTGTATAACTCATCCCGATCTCCATTTCTCTGCCCTACGGCAGCATACAAAAAGGTTTACTTTCTTTCCTTGTCTATAGTATAGCAAATGTTCACCCGATTGTCAATATCTTTTTTCACCTTTTTTAGGTTAAATTCAAAAAAATAATGTCGGGACAGAAAAATCATCTGTTCCCGACATTCGCATATTAAATGAAAACAAGTCTTTATCAATCGGCGGTGCCGGTTTTGATTTTTTCTTTCACCTCGGCATTCGGCGAAACTTCAAGTGCTTCGCTGTATTCCACCGTGTCGATTTTACATTCGTCACCGATTTTCACGACACGGCCGACGACGCGGGGCGTGGCGACGCCCTCGAGTGAAATGTCGTCCCCTTCGATCCCCTCCGTTACCGTCACCGTCGGCTTCTGACCGAAGGCTTTGGAAAGGAACGGGAGCTTTCTGATCTTTTTATCGACGCTTCCGCGACGGACGACGATATGGCTTCCGCCGATCGCTCCGATACTTGAATTCCCGCGTCCGAGACCGTTCCCGATCGCACCGTATACGATTTCAATATCGTCGGCGTTCAGAAGTCCTCCGATCGTGAGCGCACCGCGCGAGGTCAGTTTTTCCGCCTCGACGCCGTCACCGGATTCGAGCTGACCGGAGACAAAAATCTCCCCGCCCCTGACATCTTCTTCGACCGACAGTTTTCCGGCGATTTTTGTCTGTTTTCCGAGGTTTGCCTTACCGCCGACTTTCAGTGTGCCGTTGACATTCAGCGTTCCGGCGCTGAAATTTCCTTCCGAACGAAAGGAACCCGACACCGTCGCGTCTCCTGCGCACACCATAGCGGAATCGCCCTTCATGCTTCCCGCCACAGAGAGCGCGCCCGTGCGAATCTCTCCGACGGCGTCGGCACTTCCGCTGACTTTGACGGCATCGTATTCGCCGCCCGCGATCTTTCCGGCACCCGCAATTTTAATCTCCATAGAATTCACCCCTTCTTTCCCGCTTCACGGTTGACTTTCTCAAAATATTTTTCAAGTAAAGGAAGCAGCTCTTCCCGTACTTTTCCGTCGGTAATGTATACGGCGCGAAGGTCTTCCCTCCGGTATTTCTTTTCGCCGAGCACCGTCTCCAGTGTCAGATAGGTTTCTCTGTTCTGCGCCCCGGAGAATTGTGCGGCGAGCGTCTCGAGGGACGCCGTGTCTTTGGACGCGAGAATCTTCTCGACCCGCTCCGTAATCAGTTTTTCGGGAAAGAAAGTCTCCTGCCCCGTCGCCGATGCCTGCTTCATAAACCATTCCTCGGGAATCAGACCCATGCGCTTCCAACGGTAGAGCGCACCGTAAGAAATCCCGTAGCGCGACAATAGCTCGCGCTTTGAAATCAGTGCTGTTTCTTTTTCTTTTTTTCCGAATAGCATTCCCTATTCCTTTCCGCCGCCGTGAGACGGCTTGTAACATTGTTACGCTACGATTGCATTATATCATAACAATGTTACGCTGTCAATAGGTTTTCGGAAAAAAATCAAAATTCCGGGAAAATATTCCGTAAAAGGCAAAATATCACAAATTCAGAGATACTTTCCGGTGATGCTTTCCTTTGCCAAGGCAATCTCTTCGGGCGTCCCCGCCGCAACGATCCTTCCCCCGGCACTGCCGCCGCGCGGTCCCATATCGACAATATAATCGGCATTACGGATCATGTCGAGGTCATGCTCGATCACAATCACCGTCGCTCCGACGGAGAGAAGATTCTCAAAGACGCCGAGCAATACCCGCACATCCTGCGGGTGAAGTCCGATCGTCGGCTCGTCAAAAACAAATACCGCGTCGTCCTGTGATTTTCCCATCTCCCCCGCCAGTTTCAGCCGTTGCGCTTCCCCACCGGAGAGCGCAGGCGTGCTTTCCCCGAGTGTCAGATAACCGAGCCCCAGCCCGACGAGAGTTTCGAGCTTTTCCTTGATTTTTTTGTGTGTCGTAAAGAGTTTTACCGCCTCGCTTACCGTGACATTCATCAGCTCGGAAACAGAATACGCCCCGCCGACAAGCGGAATCTTCACTTCATCCGCGGCGGCGGAATATCGCCTTCCGCGGCAGTCGGGACAAGGAATCTCGACATCGGGCAAAAACTGAATGTCCATCGAGATCTCTCCCGTCCCGTCACAGGTCGGGCAACGCAGACTTCCCGTATTATAAGAAAAATCATTGACCTTGAGTTTACGCGCCTTTGCCTCTTCCGTCACAGCGAAGAGCTTTCGTATATCGTCAAGGACGCCGGAATAAGTAGCAACGGTAGAGCGGACATTGATGCCGATCGGTGCCGCATCAATCAGATGCACGCGGCGGATCCCCTCCGCAGAGATCGATGAGACATGCGCGGGCAGTTTCACCCCGTCGATCGTCGCTTTGAGTGCCGGCACAAGACTTTCGAGCACGGTCGTGGTCTTTCCGCTGCCGGAAACACCGGTGACGACCGTCAGTCTGCCCTTCGGGATTTTCACATCCAGTGCGGAAACGGTGTGAAGCGGGAGCGTCATCATTTCGATTGTCCCGTTACAGAAAAGCTCCTCTTTTTCCGCACGGCGGCGGAAATGCTCTCCCGCCTTGCCGGAAAGATAGGGACCGATCACCGACCGGGGATTGTTTTCGATCTTTGCGACATCTCCGACAGCAATCACTTCGCCGCCGAGCGCTCCCGCACCGACGCCCATTTCAATGATTTCGTCCGCCGCGGCAATGACCCGTGTGTCATGATCCACTACGACAACGGTATTTCCGCGGGCGACAAGATCACGGATGACGGAAAGCAGTCCGTCCACATTGACCGGATGCAGTCCGATAGACGGCTCGTCGAGAACATACAAAACGCCTGTCGTTTTGTTTCTTACGGCACGCGCCAGCTGAATTCTCTGCAATTCCCCCGTGGAAAGCGTGTTTGCGTATCGGTCCGGCGTCAGATAGTCAAGCCCGAGATCCATGAGTCTCGCCGAGACGGAAAGAAATTCCTTTGTGATGCTCTCTGCCATCGGACGAAGCTCGGACGGCAATGTCGCGGGAATTTTTTCGACCCACGGTATCAGATCGCCAAGCGGCATCGCCTTCGCCTCGGGAAGCGTCTTTCCCGAGAGAATCGAAGACCTTGCCACGAGGTTCAGGCGCGTTCCCTTGCAATCCGGGCACGCGGTCTCAATCAGAAATTTCGAGACGCGTTTCATTCCTGCCTCATCTTTTACCTTGGAAAGTGCATTTTCCACCGTATATACCGCGTTATAGTAGGTAAAATCCAGCTCGCCCGCCTGATTGCTGTTCTTTGCCTTGTAGAATATATGCTTTTTCTCTGCGGGACCGTGATATACGATCTCCTTTTCTTCGTCGGTCAGATCGCGAAACGGAATATCCGTACGCACGCCCATCGCACGACAGACATCGGTCATCAGCGACCACATCAGAGAGTTCCACGGTGCCACGGCACCGCCGTCGATCGTCAGAGAGTCATCGGGCACCAAAGAGTCGATATTCACCCGCCGCACGACCCCCGTGCCGGAACAGGTAGGACATGCCCCGATCGAATTGAAAGAAAAGCTCTCCGCACTCGGCGGATCGAATGAAATGCCACACACCGGACATACAAGCGGTTTTCCTGCCGCCACATTCATGGAGGGCGGCACCATGTGCCCGTTCGGGCACATGTGACTTCCGAGACGGGAGTACATCAGACGCAGACTGTTTGAAAGCTCGGTCAGCGTGCCGAAGGTACTTCTTACATTCGGAATCGCGGGTCTTTGGTGCAGCGCCAGCGCGGCAGGCACATTCTCGATACTGTCAACATTGGCGCTTTCCGCCTGGGAAAGCCGCCGCCTCGTATAAGCGGACAGCGCCTCAAGGTAGCGTCGCGATCCCTCCGCGTAAAGCACCCCGAGCGCGAGCGAGGACTTTCCGCTTCCCGACACCCCCGCGATCGCCACGAATTTCCCGAGCGGAATATTGACATCGACATTTTTTAAGTTATGTACGCGCGCTCCGCGCACCGAAATTTCCTTTGGCATGATTTCTCCTTGATAAACATCGGATTTTTTGCAGAAAGAGCACGGCACCCTTCGGCACCGTGCTCTTGTTCTTAATCACGCGGATCGTGATCTCCCTTATCTCCGGGGTGGAAGAAATCGTAAAGATCCTCACCTTCGCCGTTTTCTTCGGCGCGGCGTTTTGCCTCCGCTTCGGCTTCTGCTTTGGCTCTCGCCTCTTCTTCCGCCTTTGCGTTGTTTTCGTGAGCGGTCTTGTTTTCTTCCTCACTCTTGCGCTTCTTTTCCGCCAGGATGTTTTCGATCTGCTCTTCCGTGGGCTGATCGGTCTCCATCGCGGCACGGAACTGCTCCTCATCCATGGACTCATGCTTGAGAAGGAATCCCGCGACAAAGTGAAGTTTGTCGATGTGCTCCGTCAGATACTTCTTGCAGGTCGCATAAGCGTCCGCGATGATCGAGCGCACTTCGTCGTCGATCTCCGCCGCCGTCTTCTCGGAATAGTTCTTTCCGGCGGAAAAATCTCTGCCGAGGAACACTTCGTCTTCCGAATGTTCGGAACCGTAAAGCACCGTTCCGAGCTGTTTCGACATACCGTAGCGTGTCACCATGTTACGCGCGATCGAGGTCGCCTGCTGAATATCGTTCGACGCACCGGTGGAAATATCATCGAGAATGATCTCCTCCGCGACTCTGCCGCCGAGAGACAGGACGATCTGATCAATCATCTGATTTCTCGACATCGTCATGCGGTCTTTGGTCGGGACGCTGATGGTAACGCCGCCGGCACTGCCCGCGGGAATGATCGTGATGTGCTTGACCGGGTCGGTATGCTTGCAATAATACGAAGCCACTGCATGACCCGCCTCGTGATACGCGCAGAGCTTGTTATCCTCTGCCGTTCTCACCTTTGTCTTCTTCTGAGGACCGAGCAGGAGCTTCATATAGGACTCTTCGATATCGTCCATGCCGATCAGCGCCTTGTTCTTCTTTGCCGCACGGAGTGCAGCCTCGTTCATTAGGTTGGCAAGCTCCGCACCGGTAAATCCGATGGTCGTCTCCGCAATCTTGTGAAGGTCGACCGACTCTTCGAGCGGCTTGTTTCTGCAATGCACCTTGAGAATTTCTTCTCTGCCCTTCATATCGGGATAGTTGACCGTTACGCGGCGGTCAAATCTGCCGGGACGAAGGAGCGCGGGGTCAAGAATA
>CALAFS010000183.1 GCA_937892405.1 uncultured Clostridia bacterium | reverse complement strand
TTGCACCCTTGCAACGCGCGGTGAAATCCGACCTGTGGTCGGGTGAAATGCGCTTTGCGCGTGAAATATGTCAAAGACATGTGAAATTCGCCTGCGGCGAGAGAAAAGAATCAATTTTTAGTTCAGAATTCAGAATGAAGAACTTAACGAATTAAGAATTAAGAATTAAGAATTGAGAATTAGGCTATGAGCGATCGCATACTTCTCTTTTCTGACTTTTCATTCTTTTAGGGAAAATAAACCTGCGAAGAGAGAAAAGAAGCCTTGATTATATAATTCTGAATTCATAATTCTTAATTCTGCATTTTCTAAGTTCTGAATTCATAATTCTACATTCGATAAATTCTTAATTCATAATTCTTAATTCTGAATTTACAAAGTTCTGCATTCGATAAATTTTAGTTTTGGAAGGTTATACTATGAAATTCATTGTACAGAAATCGGTATTTTTAAGTGCTCTGACGCCGGCGATGGGCACGGTGTCGAACAAGAACACCATTGCTTCGATCGAAGGCGTGCTGATGGAGACCATGCCGGACGGAAAGATCCGCATCTCCACCTATGATATGAATAAGGGTATCCGCGCGGTGTTCGATCCTATTTCCATCGAGAGAGAAGGAAAGTTCATCGTCAATGCGCAAAGACTCTATCAGACCGTGCGCGTCATGCCCGAAGATGAGCTGACCGTCGACATCGGCGACAATTGCAACTGTACCCTCACCTGCGGAAAGTCCACCTTCTCCATGTTCGCCATGCGGGGGGCGGACTTCCCCAATATGCCCGAGCTTCTGACCGAGCGCGGATTTACCGTTCCGTCGGGAATCCTCCGCAAGATGATTACGAAGACGATCCATTCGGTCGCCGATCAGGACAACCGCCCGATGCTCTGCGGCACCTTCTTCAAGATTTCGCCGACCGAGATCACCGCAGTCTCCTGCGACAGCTTTACCCTTTCGATCTGCCGCGAGAAATGCGAGATCGGCTCGCTCGGCTCGAGCGGAGAGACCGAATTCTCCTTTATCATTCCCGGGCATGCCCTGCCCGAGCTGCTCAAGATCATGCCAGAGAAGGACGAAGACCTTGTCAATATCTACCTTTCGAGAAAGCATGCGATCTTCCGCGGGGAGAGCATTATTTTCTTTACCCGTACGATCGACAGCGACTATATCGACTATGAGAGAATCATTCCGAAGGATCTCTCCATCACCGTGACGGTGGATCGAGAGAGACTTCTTGCGGGTCTTGAGCGCGCGAACATCATCGCCGAAGAGAAGATCCAGGGCAGCGGCAGAAGCTATGTGAAGATCAACCTCGAGGATCAGTCCCTTCACCTCACCTCCGTCTCGGTTAATGGCAAAGTGTATGACGAGATGGACTGCGTGCATGAGGGAGAGGATATCGAGATCGGCTTCAACTGCCGTTACCTCATCAACAGCATCAAAGCCGCCGAAGGCGAGAATGTCATCATTCACATGAAGAGCCCGACCCAGGCGATCACCGTCGAACCGGCGGAAGAGGATGAAACCTTCTCTTACTTCTACATGATCCTTCCCGTCAGAATGAATAAGGCGGAATGAAAATCACCCGCTTTCAGGCAGAGAACTTCCGTAATATCAAAGAATGTGACCTGACCTTCTCCGACGGCGTCAACCTCTTTTTCGGAGAGAACGCCCAAGGGAAAACCAACGCGATGGAGGGAATATACCTCTTCTCCCGCGGAAAGTCCTTCCGTAAGATATCGGAAAAGAACCTGATCCGCTTCGGCGAGGAGGGATTCTCTCTCGGGATCGAGTATGAGGATCGGACGGGGAAAAATTCTCTCTCCTATACCGTCTACGGCGGGGAGAGAAAGAGAATGAAAAACGGCTATACGATCGAGCGCGTCTCCGAGATGATCGGTTCCTTTCGTGCCGTGCTCTTCTACCCCGATCATTTGCTGCTTGTAAAGGAGGGACCCGAGGAGAGACGGAACTTTCTTGATGTCGCGATCTCCCAGTGCTACCCCGCCTATCTCCGCTCTTACAGCGACTATAAAAGGACGGTGGAACAGCGCAACTGTCTTCTCCGCCTTGCCGGCAAGGGGCTGCCCGTCGACAGAGAGGAGATCGTCGCATGGTCGGAGTCCCTCGCAGACTATGCCGCGACCCTCTATCTTTACAGAAAAAGGTATATAGAATCTCTCGAAGGGGAAACCGCCTCGTTTATGAAAGAGATTTCGGACGGCAAGGAAGAGGTCACGCTCCGCTATGACGCCGACATCGAAGAGACGGACGAGCGGGAGACGGCAAAAGAGCGCTACCGCGAGGTTTTTCTCTCGGATCTTGCGCACGAGATCAACGCCGGCACGACGCTCTACGGCATGTTACGGGACGATCTCTCCATCAAGTTAAACGGGAAGAGCGCCCGCCTCTTTGCCTCCCAGGGACAGCAGAGATCCCTCGTCCTCGCCCTGAAAATGGCGGAGGGGGAGGTTTCCCGCTCTCTTTCGGGAGAATATCCGGTCTTTCTGCTCGACGATGTCTTAAGCGAGCTCGACGGCAGGCGTCGGGAGTTCCTCCTCGGGGGAGGGAAAGAAAAACAGATTCTCATTACCTCCTGCTCGAAAAAAGAGACGGAGGGCGTATCCAGCCATATAATCGAAGTGAGGGACGGCGGCTTTTACCCCGTGCCAAGCGACGGGTAACGGAGACATCATTATGTATCTTCATATCGGAAACGGAGAGAGCATCCGCGACGACAGGATCATCGGGATCTTTGATCTCGATACCGCGACGGTCTCCTCCATTACGAAGAATTTTATATCGACCGAAGAAAAACGGAAGAATGTCGAATACGCGGACACCGATCTGCCCCGCAGCTTTCTTCTCTATGAAGACAGAGCGGGAAAAAGCAAGATCAAACTCTCCCGTATTTCGACCGTCTCTCTCGTTCAGCGGTCGCAAAGCGAATAAATACTGATCGGAAATCATAAGTTTTGTAAAGTAAAGTTGTCAAAACTCTTTCCAAAAAGAACAGAAAGGGAAAAGAATGGAACAGAACAAAGAAACGCACGGCTACGACGACAGCCAAATTCAGGTACTGGAAGGACTCGAGGCGGTCAGAAAACGCCCGGGTATGTACATCGGTACGACCTCGATCCGCGGTCTTCACCACCTTGTCTATGAGATCGTCGATAACTCGATCGACGAGGCGCTCGCAGGGGAGTGCGACGAAATCCGCGTGACACTCAATCAGGACGGGAGCGTCACCGTCGAGGACGACGGACGCGGTATCCCCTCCGGTATGAACGAAAAGCTCGGACTTCCGACCCTGGAGGTCGTCTATACGGTGCTTCACGCCGGCGGTAAGTTCGGCGGTGAGGGATATAAGATCGCGGGCGGTCTGCACGGCGTCGGCGCTTCGGTCGTCAATGCCCTGTCCGAATGGGTCGAGGTGGAGAATCACCGCGACGGACACGCGTATACCGAGAGATTCGAGAGAGGAAAGGTCGCGCGTCCTTTTGCCTGCACCGGTCCCTGTGACCGTCACGGACTGACCGTGACCTTCAAGCCGGATGCCACCATCTTCGAGGAGACGACCTTTGACTTCGATACGCTCCTTATCCGTATGCGTGAGCAGTCCTTCCTCAATGCCGGCGTCAGAATCGTCCTGCGAGACGCGCGTGAGGGACAGGAGAGAGAGGAAATCCTCCATTACGAGGGCGGTATCGTCTCTTTCGTCGAATTTCTCAACAACGAAAAGCGCGGCACACCCATTCATCCCGATGTCATCTATATGAAGGGAGAAAAGAACGGGTCGATCGCCGAGGTCGCGATGCAGTATAATGACAGCTACAACGAGACGCTGATCTCTTTCGCGAACAACATGTCGACGATCGAAGGCGGTACGCACGAGACGGGATTCAAGTCCGCGCTGACCCGCGCGATCAACGACTACGCGAAGAAGACGGGCGTCGTCAAGGGAGAGGAAAGACCTCTCTCGGGCGAAGATGTCAGAGAAGGGCTTGTCGCCGTCATCTCGGTCAAACTGACCGACGCACAGTTCGAGAGCCAGACGAAGGCAAAACTCGGAAACAGCGAGATCCGTACCCTTGTCGACGGAATTGTATATAATAAACTGACCGAATTCTTTGAAGAGAACCCCCAGACGGGCAAGATCATTCTCGAAAAGGCACTCTCCGCCAACCGTGCGAGAGAGGCGGCGAGAAAGGCACGCGAGCTGACAAGAAGAAAGAATGTCCTCGAAGTCTCTACCCTGCCCGGCAAGCTCGCCGACTGTCAGGAGCGCGAGGCGCGCCTCACCGAAGTCTACCTCGTCGAGGGAGACAGTGCGGGCGGTTCCGCCAAGGACGGAAGAGACAGCCGCTATCAGGCGATCCTCCCCCTGCGCGGAAAGGTGCTCAATGTCGAGAAAGCAAGACTTGACAAGGTCTATGCGAACACTTCCCTGATCCCGATTATTCAGGCACTCGGCTGCGGTATCGGCGAAGACTTCGATATCACGAAGCTCCGCTACGGCAAGATCATCATCATGGCAGATGCCGATGTCGACGGCGCCCATATCCGGATTCTTCTTCTGACCTTCTTCTTCCGCCATATGAGAAAGCTCATTGAGGAAGGGCATGTCTACCTCGCTCAGCCGCCCCTTTATAAAGTGCATAAGGGAAAGACCGTCAAGTATGCCTTCTCGGACGATGAGCGGGACGCCTATATTGCCGAGCTCGGTACGACGGGTGTCGCGGCGGAACGCTATAAAGGTCTTGGTGAGATGGACCCGATCCAGCTCTGGGAGACGACGATGGATCCCGAGACGAGAACCCTTCTCAAAGTATCTATCAATGACGCGATCGCCTGTGACGAAACCTTCTCCGTTCTGATGGGAGATATGGTCGAGCCGCGGCGCGAGTTTATTTCCAAAAACGCAAAATTCGTGCAGAATCTTGACATCTGAGAAAATACATCGGGAAAACGAAAAAGAGAAATCTTTCATCGCTTTTCGACGATAAAAAAGAAAAAAAGTTCTGTATGGAAAGTAAAGTTTACAAATCTGCACGAAAGGAAAGAACAAAGATCAAATGGAACATACATATAAAAGCCAGGATATCGAGTTTCCCGATCAGCACATAGAAGAAAAGGACATGGAAAAAGAGGTCAAAAACGCTTTCATCGAATATTCGATGAGCGTTATCACCTCCCGTGCCCTGCCCGATGTGCGCGACGGTATGAAACCCGGTCAGCGGCGTATCCTCTACGCAATGTATGAGGATAACCTGACCTACGATAAGCCCTTCCGTAAATCGGCGACGACCGTCGGTAATGTGCTCGGTCGCTATCACCCGCACGGCGACTCCGCCGTCTATCAGGCGATGGTAAGAATGGCACAGAACTTCTCCCTCCGTTATCCCCTCGTCGAAGGTCACGGTAACTTCGGTAATGTCGACGGCGACGGCGCCGCCGCCTACCGTTATACCGAGGCGAGAATGAGCAAGATCGCCGACCAGATGATGCGCGACATCGAGAAGAAGGTCGTGCCGATGACCCGCAACTTCGACAACACGCGCGACGAGCCGGAGGTGCTCCCCTCGAGATTCCCGAACCTGCTCGTCAACGGCTCGGTCGGTATCGCCGTCGGTATGGCGACGAACATTCCGCCCCACAACCTCACCGAGGTGATCGAGGGCACCATCTTCCGTATGGAGAACCCCGATTGCACGGTCGATGACATTTTAGGTTATATCAAGGGTCCCGACTTCCCCACCGCGGCGCTGATCTACGGCACGCGCGGTATCCGCGAAGCCTATGAGACGGGCAAAGGGCGCATCTATGTGCGTGCCCGCGGTACGATCGACGAGGAACATCGCCGCATCGTCTTTACCGAAATCCCCTACATGGTCAACAAGGCACTTCTGATCGAGAGCATCGCGAACCTCTACAAAGAGAAAAAGATCGAAGGTATCTCCGGTCTTCGCGACGAGTCGGGCAGAGGGGGCATGAGAATCGTCGTCGAGTACAAGAAAGAGGCGAACGGCGAGGTCATCATGAACCAGCTTTACAAGTACACCCAGTTGCAGGACACCTGCTCGGTGAACATGCTGGTGATTGACGGCGGCGAGCCGAAGATCCTGCCCCTGCTTGCCATTCTCGACAACTACATCGCGTTCCAGAAATCCGTCATTGTCAAGCGGACGCAGTTCGACCTTGACAAGGCGCTGAAAGAGCTTCATATCCTCGAAGGCTACCGCATCGCGACCGACAACATCGACGAGGTCATCGAGATCATCAAGAAGAGCGAGTCGATCCCCGCCGCGAAAGAGAGTCTGAAGGCACGCTTCGGTCTCTCCGATGAGCAGGCACAGGCGATCGTCGATATGACCCTCGGTAAGCTGTCCGGACTCGAACGGCAGAAGGTCGAGGACAGAATCGAGAAGCTGACCGCCATCGTCGCGGATCTGCGCGCCATTCTCGCCGATGAAGCGAGAGTCGAGGAAATCCTCAAGAACGAGCTGACCGAGATCAAGACGAAGTTCGGCGACAAGCGCCGCACCGAGATCGTCGAGGCGACCGAAGAGATCGACCTCGAAGACCTGATCGAGCGTCATACCTGCGTCATCACGATGAGCCACACCGGCTACATCAAGAGACAGAGAGCCGACACCTACACCGCGCAGAACCGCGGCGGCAAGGGTATCATCGGCATGACGACGAAGGAAGACGACTATGTCGAGAACCTGATCGTCGTCGACAGCCACTCCACCCTTCTCTTCTTCACGAACTTCGGCAAGGTCTACGCAAAGAAGGCGTACCGTATCCCCGAGGCGTCGAGAACCGCGAAGGGATCGAACATTGTCAATATCCTTGAGGTCGAAAAGGACGAAAAGGTGACGGCAATTCTGCCCGTGACCGAATTCTCCGAGGGCGAATACCTCACGATGATTACCCGCTTCGGTGTCATTAAGAGAACGCGCCTCACCGACTTCGCCTACCAGAGAAAGGGCGGCAAGATCGCCATCTCACTTGACGAGGGCGACGAACTTCTCTTTGTTCTCCACACTATGGGAGGAGAAAATATCCTCATTGCCACAAGAGACGGCAATGCCGTCCGCTTCACCGAAGAGAATGTGCGCGTGATGGGCAGAGGTGCCCGCGGCGTGCGCGGTATCACCCTCTCGGAGGGTGACGAGGTCGTCGGTGTCGCCGTGGTCGATGACACGAAGATGCTGCTCACCATTACGGAAAAGGGTCTTGGTAAGAGAACGCCCTTCTCCGAGTTCCGCGAGATGAAGAACCGCGGCGGTCACGGTATCATCTGTCACAACATCACCGAACGTTCGGGTAAGCTCTCGTCCATCGCCGCCGTGGCGGAAGATGACGATGTCATGCTCATCACCGACGAAGGTACCATCATTCGTATCCCCGTCTCGGGCATCAATGTCTATTCGAGAGGTGCGTCGGGCATTATCGTCATGCGCCTTGCCGAAGGAAGCTCCATCATTCACTTCGCGAGAATCGAGAAGGAAGAGGAGATCGAGCGGGAGAGCGAAAAGATCGACAAATCCATCGAAGAAAATCCCCTGCCCGTCGCGGAACCCGAGAGAGAGTCGCTCGACGACGATCTCACGGACGATGAAGGCGCGGACGGTGAGGACGGGTCGGAAGAATGAGACGCGTCGTTTCGGTACTTCTGATCTGCGCGCTGATTGTTTTCTCTCTTGTCTCCTGCGGGGAGAAGAACCGTACCTATGACGAGGACGAAGTTCTCGCCGCGGCACGCGCCCTTCTCCCCGCCGCCGAGGCACTCAACGAGATCTATTACGGCGACGGAATCCGCCCGGATACCGAGCGGACGGAAGAGAAAAACGGGGTCTACTACCCCGCTCTCGCCGAGGATCTTGCCCGCTACTCTCTTACGACCGTGGAGGAACTGAAAGAGAGGACGCGCGCGACATTTACTTCTTCTTACGCGACACTGATCTTTTCTACCAAGCTCTCCGCCGTCTCGGACGGAGACAACATCAAGACATTCTCGCGCTTTTATCAGGCGTATGACGGCACCGGGGAGGATAAAAAGCCCACCTTCTTCATGGTCAACTCCGAAGAGAGCGGACTTCTCACCGATACGCTCACTTATGATTACGGCAGTCTTGCCGTAGAGGGCGCCGAAGGCGACATCGTCTATGTCACCCTGTCGGTCGTCGCCGAAAACGACAAAGGCGAGCGCGCGACGATCCCCCTCCGCGTCGGTCTTCTGGAAGAGGACGGCGGCTGGCGGATTGATACGCCGACTTATGCGAGATACCCCCTTACCAATTAAGAATGAAGAATGAAGAATTCAGAATTATATATCATTGAGGGTTATCTTCTCTCGCTGAAAGCGAATTTCACATGACGCAGGCATATTTCACGCGCAAAGCGCATTTCACCCGACCGCAGGTCGGATTTCGTCGCGGCACCGTGAGGTGACGCCGTAGGGGTCGGCGCCAAAGGCGACCCGCAAAACGCAAAGGTAATCGCTTACCTGCTCGAGGGGCACCCCCTTCTTAGTTATAAAAAAATTAATATAAAAACTTTTTGAAAAGTGAGGTTTTTCACATGAAATTCAAGGAAAAAATCGTCAAGCTCAGAAAGCTGAAAGGTCTGACTCAGGACGAGTTCGCGAGCGCTGTCGGCGTTTCCCGTCAGGCAGTGTACAAGTGGGAATGCGGACAGTCCTATCCCGAAGTCGCAAAACTTCTTGAAATCAAGATGCTCTTCGGTATCAGCATCGACGATCTTCTCGACGAGAGCTACGAAGTCATCGTGCCCGAAAAGAAGAAGAGAAAGAGAAGACCCAAGACCGAGGAAGAGCTTGCCGCAGCGGCAGCCGCCAAGGCAGCAAAAGCGGAAGCCAACAAGGAAAAGAGCGAGTACGAGAGCTACTTCTCCGAGCCGACGATGGACGATGCCGCCATTCGCAAGGAAATCCTCAGCATGAACGAGGAGAAGAAGGAAGAGGCGCCGAAGGCAGAAGAGCCGAAGGTCGAAGTCAAGGCAGAAGTCAAGGTCGAGGCGAAGCCCGAACCGAAGCCCGCTCCCGCTCCCAAGGCAGAGGCTCCGAAGGTCGAAAAGAAGCCCGAAGCTCCGAAGGCAGCTCCCAAAGCGGAAGAAAAGCCCGTCGAGAAGGAAAGCAAGGGCGGACTCTTCAGCCGTCTGTTCGGTGGCAAGAAATAAGAGCGATTTTGTAAATTTTTATTTGCATAATCCCATTTTTTAAGGAAAAATGTCGGAATCAGGCGAAAAGGTTCCGATAATCCTCTCTTGCGCTCTTTTGTAAAAACGGCAAAAATTGCATAAAATTCCGTCCTCTCGTCCACAATGAGAAAAAAAGAAAAAAGAGATCCGGCACCCGTAAATGAGGGAAAAGACACCCTACCACACGGCGAGACTTCCCTGTCCGAAAAGGGACACTGGAAGCCGCTAAACAGAGGGTACCGGAAAAGATGCCATCAGAGGCGGTGACGGGAGGAGTTTTGCATCGTGATGCTACGCGGAACGCAGAAGAAAGTCGTATATGTGAAGAATACGGGGGGCGCCGTCTTTGAGGAGGCGTTCTTCGTCCTGAAAGAAGAGAGAGGATGTGGCATCTCCTCCGACGACATGATAGGAGAAGCCAATCGCATTATCGCGGAACATACCGCCCGCGGCGGAATACGGGAGGAAAAGTCCGGGAAAATTTTTCCCGCGTGGCTTTTCTTCCTTTTCGGCATGCTTCTCTCCCTCGCGATCACTGTAGGAACGGTGATTGCCATGAGCATAGGTTAATTCAGAACTTATCGAATTCAGAACTTAGAAAATTCAGAATTAAGAATTATGAATTCAGAACTTAGAAAATGCAGAATTAAGAATTAAGAATTCAGAATGATTTTAATCAAAGATTCTTTTCTCTCGCCAAAGGTTCTTTCGCAAAAAAAGGAAAAGGCAGAAAAGAAACATATGCGATCCCTTATCGCCTCATTCATAATTCTGAATTCTTCATTCTGAATTCATGTGATGCCGTAGGGGTCGGCGCCCTCGACGACCCGTTACGCAAAGTTTATCATTCACCTGCCCACAGGGGCACTCGTCCCCACGATCCTCAAAAAGCAAAGACTCGATTTGAGTTATCGAAAGGCTGTTACGCCATCATTCTGCCCGTCTCGCTCGTCATCGCGCTACCGTTCGGCAGAGAATCACACGCAGTACGCCTCCGCTGTCAATTTTTGGAAAGAGCATCGTAGCGGGGGTAATGCGCATACTCCTCATCCACCGCTCCGCAGTCCCCCTTCTCCCACAGGAGAAGGCGAATGAATGAGGTGCTTTTGTAGGGATCGTCGCCCCTACGACAAAAGCGAACGAAAATGCCTCCAAGAAACGCATGCGCTCGACAGAGCGTGCGGGTCGCCCTTGGCGTCGACCCCTACAAATGAGGGACGCGTTTCTGTCTCTTTTGTTCGTTCTTTGAAGCAAAGCGCAAAGGCTGGCGACCGATGGTCGCCCCTACCACGAATTTGAACGAAAATGCCATGACAGAGCGTATGCGCTCGGCAAATCGTAAGGATACCTCTACATGAAAGATCCTCGAAGAATCGCATACGAACTTATACAATGAAAGAATGAAAAGTAAGAAAGCGAAAGCGAGCGATCACCCATAGCCTCATTCTTCATTCTTCATTCTGAATTCTACATTTGATTGTCTTTTGCTTTCCCTTTTGGGAAAGAGCGCCGCGGCGTTCGCGGCATAGATTACGGAGTAAAACATTTGACAAACACAAAATACAAGCACTATTACAGAAAACCAAAGTCCGCCGCAGAAAGTGCGGACGACCTTTCAAAGACGCAGAAAAAGGACGCCAAAAAGGCGCGCGGGAGCTTCTCTCCCGATGAAAGAGTCCGTGAGAAAAAGGAAGGAAAAGGAAAGGTCGAGCGCGGCGCGAAGCGCCCCGAAAAGACGGAAAAACGGCAGGAGATCGAAAGAAAACCCGCGAAGCGGACGGAATCCCCCGCTGCCGAAAAGCATAAGGGCGGCGAGCGGACGAAGAGTGCCGCCATGGCGAAAAGCGCGCCCCGCCTCTCTCTTGCCAAACCGATGAAGACGGGCGCGAAGGGCGGCTATCGCCCCTCCGACCGCAGCGGTAAGCTGAAGATCATGTCCCTCGGCGGTCTTCAGGAGATCGGCAAGAACATGACCGTCCTCGAATACGGAAACGACATCATCGTGGTCGACTGCGGCATGGCATTCCCCGACGAGGAGATGCCCGGCGTCGACTATGTCATTCCCGATGTCACCTACCTTGTCAAAAACGCCGACAAGGTGCGCGGTATTCTGATTACCCACGGGCACGAAGACCACATCGGCGCGATCCCCTATGTTCTCGCGCAGGTGCGCACGCCCATCTACGGCACCCGCCTCTCCCTCGGTATCATCGAGGGCAAGCTCGCCGAGAATCACCCCGATTATGAACCCGACCTCTACACGGTCGAGGCGGGCGACACCGTCGACCTCGGCGTCTTCCGCGTCGAGTTCGTCCATGTGAACCATTCGATCGCCGATGCCTGCGCGCTCGCGATCCGCACGCCGGTCGGCACCGTGTTCCATACCGGTGACTTCAAAATTGATGTCTCCCCGATCGACGGGAAGATGATCGACCTCACCAGAATCGGCGAGATCGGACGCGAGGGCGTCGAGCTTCTCCTCTGCGAGTCGACGAACGCGGAGCGCGCGGGCTTTACCCCGTCGGAGCGCACCGTCGGCAGCTCTCTCGAGCGTATCTTCATGCAATACGAAGACCGCAGAATCCTGATCGCGACCTTCTCCTCCAATGTCCACAGAGTCCAGCAGATCATCGACGCGAGCTATCGCCACGGCAGAAAAGTCGCGGTCATGGGGCGCAGCATGGTGAATGTCATCGGTGCGGCGACCGAGCTCGGCTATATGGACTTCCCCGAAGATGTCCTGATCGACATCTCGGAGATCAAGCGCTATAAGCCCGAGCAGATCACCATCATCACGACGGGAAGCCAGGGAGAGCCGATGTCCGCGCTCTACCGCATCGCCTTCTCCGAGAACGAGAAGGTCAAGATCGATCCGCGCGATGTCGTGATTTTAAGCTCGAGCGCCATTCCCGGCAATGAAAAGCTGATCGGGAAGATCATCAACGCCCTCGTCAAGAGCGGCGTCAAAGTCGTCAACGATTCGGTAGAGGAAGTGCATGTCTCGGGACACGCCTGCCGCGAGGAAATCAAGATGATGATCGGACTTCTGAAGCCGAAATATTTCGTCCCGATCCACGGCGAGTCCCGCCATCTCTATGCAAACAAGGAAAACGCCGAGTTCATGGGGATCCCCTCCGAGAACATTCTGATCTCCGAGATCGGAAAGGTCATCGAGCTTGACAAAAACGGAATCCGCTTCCACGGCACGGTGCCGTCCGGCAATGTGCTGGTCGACGGCTCGGGCGTCGGAGACATCGGATCGGTCGTCCTGCGCGACAGAAAGCACCTCTCCGAGGACGGTCTTGTCGTCGTGGTGGCGACGGTGGATCTCGCAGGCGGGAACCTCCTTTCGGGTCCCGACATTGTCTCCCGCGGTTTCGTCTATGTGAAGGAGTCGGAAGAGCTGATGGACGCCTCCCGTCGGATTGTCGCCGAGGCGCTCACCGATGCGCTCGACCGCCACATCACCGATTGGGCGGAGCTGAAGAGTGTGATCCGTGACAGCCTCGCAAAGTTTATCTTCCAGAAGACGAAGAGAAAACCGATGATTCTCCCTGTGATTATGGAGCTTTGATTTTTCGGAAAAGAACCCCGAAAAATCAAAAACACTTATATTTTCACTAACTAAAGTTTACAAAATGATGATTTTTGCTTATGCCGACATCTCGCCGGCACTGCACGGCGAGACGGATCGGAAGACGATCGCGGGCGTGCAGCATGTGGAAGCCTACCGTCTGCTCGCCGACCTTTACCGCGAAGTGTACGGGAAGACGCTCCCCGCGCTCAAATGCGCCCCGGGCGGAAAGCCCTACCTTGTCGGGCGGGGTGTCCCGCACTTTTCTCTCTCGCACGAGGGGCATATCGTCGGCGTCCTCTTCTCGGACAGAGAGGTCGGACTCGACATCAACCGCACGACAAGAGGGGCAAACGAGCGCGCCTGCCGCCGCTTTCTCACCGGTATGCGGGAGAGCCTGCCCCTCCCTGCCGACACCATGACTTTTTATCGGGCAACCTACCGCGAGGGGGCGGCATATCAGCCGACCCCTTTTTCTCCCACGCTTATAGAGGGAGAGGACGCCGCGGCGCGCTTTGCCCGTGCGGAGGCGTGTATGAAGCTGTCGGGCGGCGGCTTTGCCGATCTTCCCCGCCTCGGGGAAATTTCGATGAAGGCGCGGGTGCTCACTTTCCGTCTGCCCGCACCGCATGAAACTTATGCCGTCGCGCTCGCGGCCTTTGACGGGGAGACGGCGGATTGACTTCCTCTTTTTCTCACGGATCGCCGCCTCCTCGCAGGGGACTTTCCGCGAAAAACAAAGACAAAAAATATCCCGAAAGGAAAGGAGAAACAGATGTTCAAAATTCTGATTGTGGAAGACGACTCCGAGCTGCGCGGGCTTTTTAAGCGCGTGTTGGTGAAGAACGGCTATTCCGTCCGCTCGGCGTCGAACGGCAAAGAGGCGCTGGAAATCGTCGGGGCGGAATACATAGATCTTGTGATCTCGGACATCATGATGCCGGTGATGGACGGCTACGAGCTGGTTTCTTCCCTGCGCGAGTCGGGCTATCAGATGCCCGTCATGATGATAACGGCAAAGGACGCCTTCGACGACATGAAGCTCGGCTTTCTCTCGGGGACGGACGACTATATGGTAAAGCCGATCAATGTCAACGAGATGGTGCTCCGCGTCGGGGCACTGCTCCGCCGTGCCGAGATGATGAACGAGCGGCGGCAGACCTTCGGCTCGACCGAGCTTGACTGCGACTCCCTGACTGTGACGACGAACGGGCAGTCGGTCACCCTCCCGCAGAAGGAATTCATGCTTCTTTACAAAATGGCGTCCTTCCCGGGGAAGATTTTTACAAGGCAACAGCTGATGGACGACATCGGGGAATACGACACCGAGACGGACCGCCACACCGTTGATGTGCATATCGGCAGACTGCGCGAGCGGTTCCGCGACAATCCCGATTTTCAGATCACGACCATTCGCGGCGTCGGCTATAAGGTGACGAAGACATCATGAAGGCGCTGTGGAACCGTTTCACTTCCTTTCTCTCTCACCTTCTCTCTCCGGCAAGAGACGAGGAAAAAAAGCCGATCAGCCTGCGCTACTATTTCTTCTGGGTCAGCGCGTTGATCCTTGCCGGCGCGCTCATTTTTTCGAGCCTTTTCAGTTCTGTCATCACCTATTTCTTCGGCGAGGTCATCGAGCTTTCGATCTATTGGTACGCCATTCTGCTCGGCATCATCGCCGGGGTGATTACCCTGATCTTTGTCAGTAAGGTGGTCGCCCGTCCGATCGTCGCGCTGAATGAGGCGATGAAAAAGGTCGCCGCCGGCGACTTCACGCCGAAGCTCGACAGCCACTCGAGCGGAATTCACGAGATCCGCGAGTCCTACGAGAGCTTTAACCGCATGACAAAAGAGCTTGCCTCGACCGAGATTTTGCAGACCGACTTTGTCTCGAATGTCTCTCATGAGTTCAAGACCCCGATCAATGCGATCGAGGGGTACACCATGTTGCTCGAGGACACCGTCGTCTCGGACGAGCAGAGCGAGTATGTGGAGAAAATTCTCTATAATACGAAGCGCCTCTCCGAGCTTGTCGGCAGTATTCTCCTTCTCTCAAAGCTCGAGAACAAGGGGATTCAGAACCGCTTTGAATTCTTCTGTCTTGACGAGCAAATCCGCAAGGCGATTGTGTCCCTTGAGCACAAATGGACGGTGAAAAACATCGAATTTGACGCCGATATGGAAACAATTGTTTACCGCGGGAACGAGGCTCTCCTCTATCATGTCTTCGCAAACCTGATCGACAACGCCATTAAGTTCAACCGCGAGAACGGAAAAATCACCGTCCGCCTGACGCAGAACGAAAACACGGTCGTCTTCGCCGTCTCGGACGAAGGACCGGGCGTCGGCGAGAACGCAAAGCATCATATTTTCGATAAATTCTATCAGGCGAACAATTCGCACAGCGGCGAAGGAAACGGTCTCGGGCTTGCCCTCGTCAAGCGGATCGTCGATATCCACAACGGAAAAGTCAGCGTCGAAAACAACGAGGACGGCATCGGCTGTACCTTTACCGTGACGCTGCCGAAGTGAAACGAATTCAGAGTTCAGAATGAAGAATTAAGAATTAGGCTATAAGCGATTGTTTGTTTTTTGAAAGAAGCGTAAGGCGGACGACCCCTATGGCGCGTTGCACCCTTGCAACGCGCAGTGAAATCCGACCTACGGTCGGGTGAAATGCGCTTCGCGCGTGAAATCGCTACGCGGTGAAATTCGCCTTCGGCGAGAGAAAAGATTGTTTTTTGCGGGAATATTTCGGGATCGTGATAGTAGGGGCGACCATCGGTCGCCCGCCCGCGCCCTCATTGTTACAACGCCAAAAAGAAAAGATCACTTTTCGGCACTTTGTAGGGGCGCCGACCCCTACACAAAAAACACGGCGATATATCCTCTTTTTTACGCTGTTATGATAACTGACTTTATATCGAGAGTAAATAATTCTGAATTCATAATTCTTAATTCTGCATTCGATAAGTTCTGCATGCTTCATTCTGAATC
>CALAFS010000182.1 GCA_937892405.1 uncultured Clostridia bacterium | reverse complement strand
CCTCGAAATGATGGACAACGAAGGCAAGTGGGTGCCTGCCGAAGGCAAGACCCTGCAGTTCCTTGTTAACGGGGCAATCCCGGAAGAAGGCACCGAGATCCTTTGGGAGCCCGGCTGTACCTATTCCCTCCCCGAACTTCGCGTTGTCAACGCCGGTAACCTTGCACTGAAGTACAAGGTCATCATCACCGGGATCAAAGGCGACGCGGAGCTGAACGATGTCATCGAATGGACGATCGGCGATGTCGCCCTCGGCACGGAACAGCACCTTGCTCCGGAGGGAACCGCAGAGTTCACGATCTCGGGTCGCATGCAGGAAACTGCGGGCAATTCTTACATGGGTAAGACGATCGACGGTATCAGCATTTCCGTTTACGCAACGCAGGACACCGTAGAGTCGGACAGCAAAGGCAATACTTATGACAAAAATGCCGCTTATTACCCCGTCATTGATGAAACAGGTCTGAAAGAAGCCATCAAAGCGGGCGGAAGTATTTCCATTGATAACGACTTTACCACGAGTGCGGCAAACAAGTGGACCCGTACGACTGTCACCGTGCCCTCGACGATTGATCTCAACGCCACGATTACGGTCCCCGGTTCTCTTGAAACTTCGCAGATGAACTGGGCAGCACTCTTCATTAAAGCGGATACCACATTCAACGCAAGCAACGGCGGCGGTATTTATTGTGCAGATAAGACCGATCCCGACGCCTCTTATGCCGGCGGTACATTTGTTGCCGATATCAACGGCGAAGGAATCACGGTTACCGTCAACGGCGGTACCTATTACGGCGGCGGCACGACTTTCCAAGTCAGCAAAGGCACACTCGTTGTCAACGGTGGATTCTTCAGTGTGTACCCCGATATCGGCACCAACGATTACAGATATGTCCTCAACTGCATTGACGACGCTTACAAAGACGGTTCGGCAAATATCATTGTCAAGGGTGGCACTTTTGTCAACTTTGACCCGTCCGATAACACCGCCGAGGGCGCGGGTACAAACTTTGTTCCCGAAGGTTACAGTGTTATTTCAGAAAAGAAGGCAAACGGCGATGTGTGGTACACGGTAGTGGAAGGCGCTTCCGTGAGCACGAGCGATGAATTTGTCACCGCTGTCAAGAATGGCGGAACCGTGGTTCTGAAAGAGGATATGACGCTCTCTGACCCGCTTGAAATTCCGGAAGGCACAGATGTCACAATGTACCTGAACGGAAAGACCGTCACTGCCTCCGGAAACTTTGTTAAAGTCAACGCAGGTGCAAAGCTCACCATAGCCGGCGGTACGGTTGTTTCCGGTCGCTATGTTTTCAATGTAAACGGCGGTGAGGTCGTAGTCGACGGCGGTGACTATACCGCGCAGGAGACTGTATGCGCCCTGTTCGGCGGCAGCACGCTGACCGTGAATGACGGTGTCTTCACCTCAAAGGACAATGCCGTGGTTGCTACCAACGGTTCTTCTGCCGAAGGGTGCGACATCACGATCAACGGCGGTGTTTTCAATGCCAATATCACGAGTGCCGGCTACATTGCCTGCGGCGTTTATGTCGCCAATAAGGATACCGTCAATATCAACGCGGGTACCTTCAATGTCACGGACGGTGTCGGTGTGCTGATGCGTGCCGGTCATACCACCATCGGTGAGAAGGTCGTCATCAACCTGACCAACACCGGCAGAGTCACTGCGGGTAAAATCGGTGATGCCAATATCGACATTACCACGCCGAGCTATTTTGTGATGGATGTCCGCTCCGGATATCCGGGAGCCGTCGAAGGCTTCACGATCACAAACAACAGCGCCTACGAGCTGGTAGAATATCGGTAATATCCGGATCATTCTCCTCCACCCGAGGGTGGAGGGGCTGGCGAAGGGCAGAAATGTAAAAGCACTTGTGCCTTTCGCCAACCGATCGCCTATTTTCAAAAAAGGAGACTTTATTATGAAACATGCACAATCGGCATTTTGCCCCACGGATGGGGGGATCACTTTGTAATTTAGTGATATTGTCCAAATTCTCCTTTTCTTTGCTTCCCTAAGCAGAACATCTCCTGAATGAGCCGAAACCGGGAGCTGTTCTTACTTT
>CALAFS010000181.1 GCA_937892405.1 uncultured Clostridia bacterium | reverse complement strand
AGGCTGTGAACCATGTCAGGCGGGGAACCGAGCAGCATTAAGCAGTTAGCCGGATGTGCCGCGAGGGTGCCTGCCCGGAGCAGACGGGACGGTTACCGTGTGTAGACGGTGCTTCGACGGAGGGGTGTATGGCTCTATCCGACCTATGGAATTTTGGGAAAGTGCGTATGTGGGAGAAAAGATACCGCCTACGCCTTTCTTTTTAGTTGCGTTTTCCGATTGTCTTTACCCCGAAAGGAGGAACCTATGTCCGATTACCGCGCCCTCTACCGGAAGTGGCGCCCCCGCGACTTTGACGATGTGTCGGGGCAGGCGGCAGTGACCGATGTCCTGAAATACGAGGTGGCGAGCGGCAAGCTGTCGCATGCCTACCTTTTCTGCGGTTCCCGCGGAACGGGAAAGACAAGCTGTGCGAAGATCCTTGCCAAGGCGGTGAACTGCGAGGCGCCCGTCGGTGGCAATCCCTGCAACCGCTGTGCCGCCTGCCTCGCGATCGACGCCGGTACCGCGACCGATGTCATCGAGATGGACGCCGCCAGTAACAACGGTGTCGACAATGTGCGTGATCTGCGGGATGAGATCGTGTTCACACCGGCGGAACTGAAGTATCGCGTCTATATCATCGACGAGGTTCACATGATGTCTCCCTCGGCGTTCAATGCGCTTTTGAAGACGCTGGAAGAACCTCCCGCCTATGTTCTCTTCATTCTCGCGACCACCGAGTTTCATAAACTGCCGACGACGATCGTCTCCCGCTGTCAGCGCTTTGATTTCAGGCGTATCTCCTCCGACGCCATTGTTGCGCGCCTCGAGAAGATTTCCGCGGCGGAGGGGATCGACCTTCGTCCCGACGGCGCACGGATTATCGCACGCGCGTCCCTCGGCGGTATGCGTGACGCGGTCAGCCTTCTTGAGCTTTGTGCCGGCTCCCGTCGGACAATCGACGGCGCTCTGGCATCAGAGATCATCGGGACGGGGAACCGCGAGATGGCATATACCGTGATCGGAGCGCTTGCCGATGCCGATGTCTCCACCGTGTACCGTGTCATTCACGATCTTGTGATGGCGGGCGGCGATCTGACCGTCTTCTGGCAGGATCTGATCGACGCTTACCGCGATATGACGGTGGTGAAGACCTCCGACCTCGCGAAGGAATATCTCGATCTGACCGATACGGAATTTGAGAAACTCCGCAGCATCGCCGACCGTTTTTCGATGGCAAGGCTGTGGTATCATACCTCACTTCTTTCCTCGGCACTTACCGATCTTATGCGTGCCGGCGGATCGCGCCGGAGCGTCGCGGAAATCACCCTCGCCCGCATGTGCGACGAGAAACTCTCGGCAACTCCCGAGGCGCTCGCCCTGCGCGTAGAGGAGCTTGAAAAACAGCTTTCCCTTGTAAAGCTTGGCGCCGGAACGATAAGACAGGAGGCGCGACCCGCTGCGACTTCGACCCCTTCCGTGACACAGACGGAGAACAAAACGCCGAAGTCCGATGGCGGTGCCGCCCGCCCGTATGCAAAATGGGGACAGGTGCTCGAACGGATCGCCGAGGTAAAAAAGCCCCTTTCGGTGCAGTTTATCGGCGCCGAGGTGACGGAAACCGCGCCGCACGCCTACCGTGCGGTCATGAGTTCTTTCTTTGCGAAGAAGCTCTCCGCCTCCGAGAGTGATCTCGCGGTGGTGAGAGGTGCCATTGCGGAGGCGGAAGGGTGTCAGCCCTCCGAGATCCGCTTCGTCGTGGAGGAAAAGGCAGGCAATACAAAAACGGCGGGAAACGGTGAAAATCCCTTTTTCTGATCGCTATTAACCCCTATATATTTAAGGTAGAATTACAGAAAGGACTTCCGCATTTGCGGAAGACGGAAACCATATGAAAGTCAGACTTCCTCAGGGTATGGGCGGTGGTGCGCCCGGAAATATGCAGTCGATGCTGAAGCAGGCGCAGAAAATGCAGGAGGATATGGCGGCAAAGCAGGAAGAACTGGAAGCCGCCGAATACGAGATTTCCGCCGGCGGCGGTGTCGTCGGCGTGAAGATCAACGGCAAGAAAGAGATCCTCTCCGTGAAAATCTCGCCCGAAGTCGTCGATCCCGACGATGTCGAGACGCTGGAGGACCTGATTGTCGCCGCAGTCAACGAGGCGATCAAAAAGGTAGAGAGCATTTCTACCGCGGAGATGCAGAAGATCACGGGCAGCATGGGACTGCCGGGAATGTTCTGAGACAATGACCGAATATATTCCGCCGATCCGTCGGCTGATTGAAGAATTTAGGAAACTGCCGGGCGTCGGGAGCAAGACCGCCGCGCGGTATGCTTTTGCCATGCTCGAGCGCTCCGAGGAGGAGACCGCGGCATTTGCCGACGCGATTCTCGGTGCGAAGCGCGATGTCAGGCGCTGTCCCGTCTGTTGCGGATTTTCCGCCGGGGGAGAGTGTGAGATCTGCGCAGATCCCGATCGTGATCGCGGCATCATCTGCGTGGTGGAAGATCCGAAGGATGTCGCCGTGATGGAGCGTGTGCGCGGCTATCGCGGCGTATATCATGTTCTCGGCGGCGCGCTTGCACCGCTCGATCATGTCACCCCCGATAAACTGCATATCAAAGAGCTGATCGACCGTGTGGCGGCGGGTGGCGTCAGAGAAGTGATTCTCGCGACCAATCCGACACCTGCGGGCGATACGACAGCCACTTATCTCGCCCGTGCGCTCGAACCGTACGGCGCGGAGGTTTCCCGCCTTGCCTACGGAATTCCCGTCGGCGGTGACATTGAGTACGCCGATGAGGTGACGCTGTACCGCGCCATGGAAGGACGACGCAATTTCCGCTGAAGCGGGGAATCGACCGGGAGGACAGAATGACAATGGCAGACTTCCGACGGAAGAATAACGAATACCGCATAAGACCCGGAGCCTCCCGTCGGAGTATTCGGGTCCTTTTCTGCGTTTTCCTTTCGCTTTTTGTTCTTTCCCTCCTCGTCGGCTGCGGAAAGGAGTTTCCGCCGACGCGCCGCGACGGGGAAGTCGCCGTGCACTTCATTGATGTCGGACAAGGTGACGCCATTCTGATCGAGGACGGTAAGAAGACCGTGCTCATCGATACCGGCAATGCCGAGACTGCGCATACCGACGCCCTGCTTTCCTATCTTCGCGCAAGAAAGATCACGAAAATCGACTATCTGATTCTCACGCACCCCGACGAAGATCATATCGGCGGTGCCGTGCGCGTACTTGAGACCTTTCCCGTTTCGGTTTGCCTTCTTCCAGACGCGGTGAACGATACGCCGACTTTTCTGAATACACTGGACGCTCTCGATGCCGCGTCGGTTTATGCCGCCGAAGCAAAGGCGGAGGATGTCTACCCGCTCGAAAAATCTGTACTTACCGTTCTTTCTCCGACGGGAGAGGCGGATTCTCTGAATGAGATGAGCGTCGTTCTCCGTCTGACGGTCGGCACACGACACTTCCTCTTTACCGCAGACGCAGGTGAGAAAACGGAACGCATTCTGCTCGCGACCTATCCCGAAAGCAAGCTTTCCGCCGATGTCATAAAGGTTTCGCACCACGGTGCCGCCGGCGCCGGGTGTGACGAATTTCTCGATGCGGTGTCACCGACCTACGGCGTTATTTCCTGCGGAAAGAATAACAGTTACGGTCACCCTGCGGGAGAAGTGCTCTATCGCTATGGGGAACACGGCATTCGTCTCTACCGCACCGACGAGTCGGGAAGTGTTGTCTTCCTCACCGACGGGGAAGATCTGCGCGTGAGCACGGAGCACTGATCGTCAGACGGCGGAATATTTGTATTTCAGGCGCAGATTGTCGGCGATCATCGCGATAAATTCCGAGTTCGTCGGCTTCCCGCGTGAGTTCTGAATGGTGTATCCGAAGTAGGAGTTGAGCGTGTCCACATCGCCTCTGTCCCACGCGACCTCGATCGCGTGACGGATTGCCCGCTCGACGCGCGAGGTTGTGGTCTGATATTTTTTCGCAACGGTCGGGTAGAGAACTTTGGTGACCGAGTTGATGATTTCACCGTCGTCGATGGTCATCAGAATGGCATAACGAAGATATTGATAGCCTTTGATATGAGCGGGTACGCCGATCTGATGAATGATCTTCGTCACCTGCGCTTCCATATCGGGAGGAACGGTCATGCTGCGCGCGTTTCCGGCACCGTCTCTTTTGCGGATGCGGCAAAGCGATGCCACATGTTCCGCAAGGGACATGTCCTCGAAAGGCTTCAGAATACAGAGGTCTGCCCCTGCTTCGGCGGCTTCCCTCAGAAGACTCTGACGGTTGATCGCGGACATGAGAATGAATCCCGGGTGCCTGT
>CALAFS010000180.1 GCA_937892405.1 uncultured Clostridia bacterium | reverse complement strand
CTTCGCTTGAAAAACCGTCCGCCGGACGCTTTTTCCGCGCTCACCTCAGTTCGGGTGCACCGATGAAGAGCGCAGTCAAAAGACTGCTTTTTTATTGCCGCACAGTGGGGGAACCCGAAGCGGGTAATTCAGGCGCCGCGTCGGAGCCTCTAAACCGCTGTGAAGGTATTTACATTTCATCGGATTCGTGGTATACTATATGAAAAAATATATACCGGCGAAAATTTCGGAGGGGACAAATGATTGAAATCAGAATCATCGACGCGGCACACAAGGTGGATATCAACATTCCGAACGAGCCGTTTCGCATGTTCGGAAAAATGATTCCTCTTTATGACGGGGAAGGATGGTCCTACCGACTCCGCAAATGGGAGGACAAGGATATAACGGAAATGTGCTTTCCGGATGAGAACTACGATTATGATGCCATGAGCGACAGCACCTTTCTCGGCGCCTATGACGGCGACAAGTGTATCGGTCTGGCGATTCTTCAACCCGGCTTTTTCCGCTATATGTATTTATATGATCTGAAGGTGAACATAAAATATCGCGGACAGCATATCGGACGGAAGCTGATAGAGAAAGCCAAAGAGGTTGCGAAGGAATGTGGCTATCACGGGATTTATACGCAGGGACAGGATAACAACCTCGGAGCCTGTTTGTTTTATCTGAACGCAGGCTTTGCCATCGGCGGGCTGGATACATATGTCTATCGGCATACAAAGCAGGAAGGAAAAGCGGATATTCTCTTCTATTGTGAAGTATAGTATACATTATCATGCTTTATTGAGTCAAAAATATAATAAAGGAGCGATTATGCTGACGGTAAAACATGCGGCTTTTGACGATCTTGGTGAGATGATGCGGATCTATGCGTCGGCGCGCACATTCATGAAAGAAAGCGGCAATGCGACGCAATGGGGGGATCACTTCCCGCCGGAGGAGCTGATCCGCGAAGACATCGCGAAGGGACGCTCTTATGTCGTGACGAATGACGGCAGAATCTGCGGGGCGTTCGCTTTTATCATCGGGGACGACCCGACCTACCGAAAAATCGAGGACGGCGCATGGCAGGATCAAAGCCCTTACGGCACCATTCATCGCGTGGCAAGTGATGGTAGCGCACACGGTATATTCGATGAAATCGTGCGCTTCTGCACGCGAAAAATTCCGCATCTGCGGATTGACACCCACCGCGATAACCGCGTGATGCGCCATCTGATCGAGCGGAATGGCTTTTCAAGGTGCGGGATCATACATGTCGCCGACGGAACGGCAAGAATCGCATATGAAAAAGGCGGTCGGAACGGGTAAACCCGTACCGACTGCCTTTTTCGATATTTGCGGGGGATTCCGGTGCCCCGACGATCTTATGAAAGGGCGGATTTTGTCAATAGAAAAGATCGCTCCAGAGCGTGTCGGGATCAAAGCCGAAGACCTGCACGACCTCCAACTCGTCGGAGTTTGCGAGGCCGTAGGGAAGAATGATCGTCTTGTCGGTCAGGTCAATGCCTGCCGCCGTGTGGTAGGCGTACCACACGAGATGCGCGCACTGCGTGGTATTCACCGAGTTCTTGTCCGAGAAAATTCCCGCGAATGCGTTGTAGGGGATTCCCGAAAGGTTTTCCCGCGCGTACTTCGCGACCGTTCTTCCGGTGGCGGTGCCCGCCTTCGGGCGCAGGATCATAAAGCTCACGCGGTCGGTGAATTCGCTCGCCCGTCCGATACGGGACATCTGCCCATATGCCGCTGCCTGAAGCACCTCGCCCCTGTCGGCGTCTGTGACGATGCCGGCGTGTCCCATGCGGAAGGCGGAGAAGTGCGTCGAGGAGGTGATCAGAATGTCACCCTCTTCAAGATAGATATTCCGCACATGCTTTCCGTCTGCGAGGAAATCGGTGCACATCAGCGGCGCAAAGTTGTCATGCTCCACCTCGTGCTCCGTGAAATACTGGCGTTGTATGTCGAGGACGCGCTGAATCCCCTGCTCCCCGTGCTCGAGCGCACGGTCAATCCCGATTTTCGTCAGACCGGTCTGACAGTAGAGGAGGGAATAATCCTCCTCGGAGAGGCTCTCCTGACGCAGGATCGTCTCGATGTCGGCTTTTTCCTCCGTCGGAGAATAGGGTTTGATATTCGCGTCGGATACGATGAGGGCGACCCAAAGAAGCAAACAGAGAATGCACAGCGTAAGAAGGACAGAGAAAAGAGCTACGCGCACACCGCGCCGTGCCTTCGGGCGTCCCATGTCGTTGATCTCCTTTTTGTTGATTGCGGGCAGAATTTTTCCTTGTATTTATATATTATACCCGGATATCAAAAGAATAGCATAAAGTTCCTCCCCTGTCAAGCATTGACCTGTGAACGGAACGAAACTTTTTTTCTCTCTACCCCCGTGTGTTTCTCTCTCATTTGTAGAGTCCGCTTGACAGGGCGGGGAAAACATGCTATACTGACTTTGAACGAAAAACGCGGAGGGATCTCGCATGAAACATAAAATCAGCATCTGCATTGATGAGCTTCAGGCAAAATACGGCGATCGCCGCGCTCTGGAGCTTGCGGGAGAAATGGGCGTCGACGCGGTCGATTTTTCTCTTCTTTATTATGACAACACGCTTTACCGAAAGAGCGAGGCGGAGATCGCGGCAGAGATGCACGCACTCCGCGATCATGCAAAGGAGCTCGGCATCGAAATTGGGCAGACGCACGGGCGCATTATCGGATTCCGGAACGATCCGGTGCATGACGCCGAGGTCGTGCGCCTTGCGAGGCTGGATTGCCTCGCGACGGCGGCGCTCGGCGCGCCGTACTGTGTCATGCACACGGTGACCACCTGCTTTATGGGCGCCGACGCAGACCCGAAGCTCATGCACAAGCTCAACTTCGACATGTTTACCGCGATCCTCCCCTATGCGAAGCAGTTCGGCGTTAAGGTGGCGACCGAGACTTTCGGGGACGCACCGAAGAGGGGCGTTTGCGACTTTTTCGGCAATCTGAAGGAAATGCTCATCGGTTTCAACCGCATTTCGGCGGCGGTCGGAGATCTCGCGGATTCTTTCTGTATCTGCATGGATACCGGGCATACGAATAAGGCGACGCGCTTTAACGGCAACCCGCTCCCGGGCGATGCGATCCGCATGCTCGGAAACCGGATTGAGGTGCTTCACCTCAACGACAACGACACCCTGACGGATCAGCACAAGGCGCCGATGACCGGCACCATTGACTGGGACGATGTCCTCTCGGCATTAGACGAGATCGGCTATCGTGGCAATTACAATCTCGAGCTGAACCTCGCCCATTTCGGCAAAGGCTTTGAGTACGAGACGGCAGAATTCGGCGTCAAGGTACTGCGGAAAATGCTCCGCGACCGCTACGGCGACGAGGCGTAATCAGAATAAAAGCCCGTGCGGTTTCAATGTATTGAAACCGCACGGGCTTTTGCTCTCTCCGTACGGAGAGGGCTTTTTCTTTGGTCGGCTGATACGATTATGCTCCTGCCGCGAGGGCGTCGGTATACCAACGGAGCCCTTCGGGGGAGAGGATCCAGTCCGAGGGATTCTCCGCGATGCGTCGCTCGACCTCGTCGACCATCGCGCGGATCTCGAAGAGCATAAAGCGGGACGCGCCGCAGAAAGTGTCCTTTTCCAGTCCCGCAGAGGCGAGCACCTCGCGCAGATAGTCATCGCCGCGAAGATAGGGAAAAGCGAGGCGCATCGGTGTGCCGTTTTTCTCTTTTTCCGCCGCTTCGCGGAAATATTCCGGGCGGTCGTCAAACCCGGCGAGGCGGGAGAGAAGTTCCCGCTTTGCTCCTTCGTCCCGCACGGCGGCAAGGGCGCGGGCGATCATGCGCGCTTCGATGAAGTGGCGGTAGGTATTCGATTCGATGGTGGCGCCCATAAAGACCACTTTGCCGCCGAGGTCATACATCTTTTGCCACGGCGAGCTTTCCGCAAAGGCGTAGTCCCCGTAGATCGACGGGCGCGGACCGTAGGCGGTGTGTCCCTCGGTCAGAAACTTCGCCATCGGTCCGATGGCGGCGACACTGTGCGTCGCCTGATCCGACCGGAGCGCCTCCGGACGCTTTCGGAAGACCTCGGTAATCCGACCGACATCGGAGGGCGTCCTGTTTTTGTCCCAGTTTTTGTAAGCGTTCGCAAAATCTCTTTGCACGAGCGTCGGGGCGACCAGCGTCCCGCGATCGCCGACAGCGAGAAGTGCGCCGTCGATCACCGCGTCGGCGCCGCCCTCGATATAGCCGAAGCTCTTTAGCGATGAATGAAACAAAAGAATGTCACCGTCCGTGACGCCGAGCGTGCGCAGGGCGTCTCTGACACTGTATAGATCCGCCATATTTCTTCCTTTATGTAAAGTTATCTTTTCAAAACTTATAAAATCCAACCGAAGTCACCGGGAGAAGTCGTATATTTTCCGAGCGTGTGGATCGGGGTCGGATCTTTTGCAAAATATGCACCCGTCCCGGTGTTCACCATCATTTTGAAGGGGAAGCGGACAAAGCGGCTGCCCGTGAGCTTCCTATGGGCGACAAGGTGGGTATGTGTTCCGTCGGAGAGATTTTTCACTTCCCAGAGGGCAAGCTCCTTTTCGTAGGCATCGTCCACGAGAGACTGGTGTGCCTTCGTGTCACAGTAGAAAGTTACCTCTCCCGTCGGGGAGAAGATCAGCGTCCCTTCGGGGAAGAAGAGGCGGAATTCGGTAGCGACGGAAAAGTCGGTGACGGCAGGGCTGTAAAGCT
>CALAFS010000179.1 GCA_937892405.1 uncultured Clostridia bacterium | reverse complement strand
AAAAAGTTTTTTTTCTTTTTTTTTTTTTTTTTTGGGGGGGGGGGGGGGGGGGGCGCGATTTCCTGAGGTGCGACAGGTTATCCCTTCGGGGTGGGGACGAAAAGCGTCGGGGCGCGGGGTGATCTTTCGGGTTCTTCCCGCACTTTCGGTTTCGGCTTTTCGCCCTCGATAGACCTTTCCCCGGGTTTTACGCGCTTCCTCTCCCTTGGGGGCTCTTAACGGAAGCACGGGAGGGCTTCTCGCTTTGTCAGGAGGGTTTCATACTCCGCCTCGGGAATCGGGCGGCTGAAATAGTAGCCCTGCATCTGACGGCAACCGAAGGAGCGGAGCATCTCCGCCTGCTCTTTCGTTTCCACGCCCTCGGCGATCACGCGGATCCCGAGCTTACGCGTCATGTTGACGATCGACGAGAGAATGATCTTCCCTCTCCCGTCCTCGTCGTCCTCGGAGATGAATTTCATATCGAGCTTCAGCTTATCCACGCGAATGTCTTTCAGGGCGTTCAGCGAAGAATAACCGGCGCCGAAGTCGTCCATCTCGATAAAATAGCCCTTTTTCTTCAATGCCTCGATGTCACGGAGGAGGGTCTTATCGTTCTCGGCATAGGCGCTCTCGGTGATCTCGAGGTGGAGATCCTCCGGGGGAATCCCGTTCTCTGCGACCGCTCGCTCAAGCGCCGAGAGGAAGTTCGCGTTGCCGAGATCGAGGCGGGAGAGGTTCACCGAAACCTGCATCTTCCGCTCGGGGAACAGCTCCAGCATATGACGCATAAAGCGGCAGGTGCGCTCGATGACATAGGCGTCGACGGCACTGACATAATTGCTCTTTTCCAGCAGAGGAATGAACGCATCGGGAGCGAGCAAGCCGTGCTCGGGGTGACGCCAGCGCACGAGCGCCTCGGCACCGAAGAGCGAGCCGTTCTCATAATCGACCTGCGGCTGGAACCACACCTCGAACTCGCCCTCGCGGATCGCACGCTCGACACCGCCGAGAAGCTCGCGCTGGCGCTGTTCGGCTTTCAGCATGCCCTTCTCGTAATAGGCGATGTGACGGCGCATGTCCCCTTTGAGCGACTGCATGGCGAGGAGCGCCTTATAGCTCATCGTAACCGTGTCGCAATCCGGCTCGCAAAGGTCGTACACGCCGATGTGAAGGTTGATCGGTATGTGGAATTTATAGCTTGAGAAATTGTGCACGAACTCTTCGTAGCACTGCTCCGCCGACGCCGACTCCTCCGAGCAGAAGCGGACGAAGTGGTCGCCGCTCAGGTGGGCGGAAAAGCTGTTTTCGCTGTCATAACGCTTCATGTACTTGGCGATGTCGCGGAGGAACTGATTCCCCGCCTCATGCCCGTAGATACCGTTGATGTCGCGGAAGCGGTCGATGTTGTATCTCTGCATGCGGTATTTACGCCCGGGGTTCTTGCGGAGCCACTCACGCACATGATTGTGGAAGCCGTTGAAGTTATAGCCGCCGGTGAGAATGTCGCGCTCGCTCTGCGCGGTGGTGGAAATGTCCTCGCAAAGGAGGAGGATCAGCGCCCGCTTTTCGTCAAAGTAGCGGTAAGTGAGACGCTGATAATGTTGCGTGCCGTTCGGCTTTTTCAGCCGGAACTCGACGGTATAGATCGGCTGTTCTTCCAGTCCCGAAATGACGGCGGACAGAGCGGCGACACCGCACAGAACTTCCGGCTCCGGCTCGGTGGTCACCCGCCCTGTCAGTTCGGTGAGCTGTGCGTCATAGGGGGTATCGTCAAAGCGGACGAATTCCGAGAGTTTACCGACGATCTCGTCATTGACCTTCGCAAGGCTCCCCGTCTCGCGGTCGATCAGGAGGGCGCCGTCGAAATGCTCGAGGAGAAGGCGGTTCAGAAGCTCGTTCTGCGCGATCCAGCCGGAGAGGTTCTTCTCCCCCGGTTCCCCGCTCACGCCGATCGTCTTTCGCTCTCCGGCGGCACGGCGGCGGGACTCTTTGACCTCATACATTTTCGCGTCGGCGACGGCGATCAGATCCTCGAGCGACTCTTCCGCAGGGTGATACTTTGCGACGCCGATGCTGAGTCCGACATGACAGCGGAGCTTTTCCGCGGTGCATCGTTTTTCGACGAAGTCGTTCAGCATACGGAGGAAGACCGAGATGTCCTCGGTCTGATACAGGGTCTGCACGATGGCGAACTCGTCGCCGCCGTACCGTCCGCAAAGTCCGCCTGTCTTTTCACACACCGAGCGGATCGCACCCGCCACCGCGCGCAGGACGCGGTCGCCGTTGTCATGTCCGAAGACATCGTTGATCTGTTTGAAGGAGTCGACATCGACAAAGAGGAAATAAAGCTCTTTTCCCCGTCTCGTGTTGAGACTGCCGAGGGCAGCCTCCGCCCGGCGGAAAAATTCCCGTCGGTTGCAGATACCGGTCAGGGGATCGACCGAGACCATCGACTCGAGCGAATTCGTAAACACAAGCAAAAGAGAGACCGAGGCGCCGACCGAGAGGATCGGGAGGTTCTGAAACAGGATCTGCAACAATGCGAAGAGGAACGGAAGAATCGCGATCAGGAGTCCGACGACCTTTTCGTCACGGCGACCGCCGCGACGCCGGATATACATAAACTGGCGGGCGGCGCCGATCACCACGCATCCATAGGAAAGAATGTGCTGGAAGTAGAAGAGGGGTCCTCTCTGATAGTTGCCTTCCGCGTCGAAGGAGAAGAGGCACCCGTTGAAGCGGGTGAGAATCAGAAGTCCGAGAAGGAGCAGAAGCGGGAGGGCGGAGAGGAAAACATTTCGTTTTGTCGCGCGGGCACCGCTCCGCGACACCTCAAGATACCAGAACCACGCGAGCGCCGCGGCGCCGAAGGTGAGGAAGTAGGCACAGTTAATCAGCCACCGCAGAGTGGTCGGCATCGCAATGCCGCCGGTATATCCGAGATTCCAGAGGAGGTCAAAAAGATTGGCAACGGCGAGCAGAACAACCGCGAGCAGAAAGTTGAACTTCTTCGCCGAGGCGTCAAAGCCAACCTGCCACGCGCTGATAAAAATCGCCGCCAGCATCATAATGCAAAGGAGATTGATTTCCGAATAGAGAAGCTCTGCCATTGTCACAGCCTCGTACCCGAGGCGACCGAATTCCGGCATATCCGTCTTGCCTTTCCTTTCTTCTTTATTTTTCCTTCACGCAGCGTCCCGACAGGGGGCGCGGCGAAGATACGGTCGTAAAACCGAAAAACGGGCAGACGGTCAGCGTCTGTCTGTCTGTCTGTCTGTCTGTCTGTCTGTCTGTCTGTCTGTCTGTCTG
>CALAFS010000178.1 GCA_937892405.1 uncultured Clostridia bacterium | reverse complement strand
CTTTGACGGTTGGCTCAACGGCGAGGTTGAGTTCGATGAAGCAGCGACCGTGACCGACAATGTTACTTACACCGCGAAATTCACGAAGAACGCATGGAAGGTTACCTTCCGCGTAGAAGGTGCGGCGGAACAGACCATCTATGTCCCGATGACCGGCGCAACTCTTCCCGCAAACATTCCTTCTCTGCCGAGCACCGACAGCCTGTTCTTCGCCGGTTGGTATAACGGCACGACTAAGGCGGTCGCCGGACTCGAAATCACCGAGGACACCGTCTTTACCGCAAAGTATATCACGGCTGACAGCTTCTCCGGTGTGTATTACAATCTTGAAAAGTATATGCTCTTCAAGATCAACGGCACTTCCGTTGAGGCGTTCGGTAAGAGTTATACCGCGACCTTCAGTGCAAATGACGGTACGCTTGCACTCCGCATTGATTCGAAGTATTTCGATGATTATGTACTGTCTTTCGCTGCCGATGGGGTCAGCGTGAAGGTAGCGCATAAGTATTACGATGAGTATGAAGATCTCGTTTCCGATGATGTTGCTCTGACCGCTTTTGCAGGTGGTGTCAGCGGTAAGTTCCAGTCGAACAAGAGCGATGTTTACACTGTGGAGAACGGCGTCATCACGCTTTATGGCACTTCGACAAATAAGCCGTACTTCGGTCTCGTCTTTGCCGATGGCGAAGGTTATCGCCTTGTAATCAAGACTTCGAGCTATGGAAAAGCGACCGAAGCGTCCATTACCGTGGACGAAAAGGGCAACTGGCTCCTGACCGAAAAGGGCGCGACCTACTCGAAGATTTATGTTGCAAATCCGGTTCAGTTCGCCGATATCTATTGCAGCGCTACCAGTGAAAGCGTTTATGCCTTTGCTCTCGGCGATGACAAATATGTCTACATCTACAAGAACGGCAACACTTATGCCTATACCGACCTTGTCGTTGTCAATGCGACGAGAAGCATTTACACCTTCACCGTTGGTGAGGAGACGAAGACGGTACAGCTGTCGGGGTCGACGACGGGTACTTACTTCTACTATCCCGGTGAGGAAAAGGGTACTTACGCCGGCTCTCTCGGTGAGGCGGTTGTCGACGGCTTCGGCGTTGTGACCGTAAACGGTACCGAATATGCCTATACTGTGACGGGTAACTATATGGACGCAGGCGAGCTCGGCGTTCTGAAAGTGGACTTCGAGGCGCATACTTACGAAGTCGCCGAGAATATCGGCTATGCCGGTACCTATACCGTCTATGAGAACTTCGCGAAGAACGGTTATACCCTGAGCCTGAACGGATACGGTCTTGCTACTCTGACGAACGCGAAGGGCGTCGCCACCGAAGGCACCTACTCCATCGCAGACGGCAAACTGACGCTTGCCGGTGTCGGCTATACCTACAACAAGGCATGGGCTCTGACGAATGACGGCAAGGCAATGTCCTTTGCCAACTCTTATGCCCGCTACGA
>CALAFS010000177.1 GCA_937892405.1 uncultured Clostridia bacterium | reverse complement strand
CCTCCCGCCCGAAAAGGTCGCTTTCCCGCTGAAAATGAATGTCGACCGGCGCGGCAGCTTTACAGAGCTTCTCCGTACGGCGGACGCCGGGCAATTCTCCGTCAATATTTCAAAGCCGGGGATCACCAAGGGCGAGCATTGGCACAATTCCAAGTGGGAATTCTTCATCGTCGTCTCGGGCCACGCCCTGATCGAGGAGAGAAAAATCGGGAGCGATGAAGTGCTGAAGTTTGAGGTTTCCGGAGAAAAGATCGAGGCGGTGCACATGCTGCCCGGCTATACGCACAATATCATCAACCTTTCGGACACCGAGGATCTCGTGACGCTCATGTGGGCGAACGAGCTCTTTGATCCCGCGCATCCCGACACCTTCGGCGAGCGCGTCGAAAAATCATAACAGGGAGAAAAAACATGGAAATGAAACTCGATTACTCGGACATTCACTTCCGGGGTGACGGAAAACTGAAGCTCCTGATTATCGTCGGGACAAGACCGGAGATCATTCGCCTTGCCGCAACGATCAATAAATGCAGAAAATATTTTGACTGCCTTCTCGCGCATACCGGTCAGAACTACGATTACAATCTGAACGGTGTCTTTTTCCGCGATCTGAAGCTGGCGGATCCCGAGGTGTATATGAACGCCGTCGGCGATGACCTCGGTGCCACGGTCGGAAATATCATCAACTGCTCCTATAAGCTCATGAATGCCGTAAAGCCGGACGCCCTCCTGATTCTCGGAGATACGAACTCCTGCCTTTCCGCCATCGCGGCAAAGCGCCTGCACATTCCGATCTTTCATATGGAGGCAGGGAACCGTTGTAAGGACGAGTGTCTGCCCGAGGAGACCAACCGCCGGATCGTCGACATCATCTCCGATGTCAATCTCGCCTATTCCGAACACGCACGCCGCTATCTTGCCGACTGCGGATTGCCGAAGGAACGCACCTATGTGACAGGTTCGCCGATGGCAGAGGTTCTGCATGAGAACCTCGCCGAGATCGAAAAAAGCGATATTCTCGCCCGCCTCGGACTGAAGCCGAAGGGGTACATTCTTCTTTCCGCACACAGAGAAGAGAACATCGACACCGACAAGAACTTTCTTTCCCTCTTCGGCGCGATCAACCGACTGGCAGAGACTTATGACATGCCGATCCTCTATTCCTGCCATCCGAGAAGCAAAAAGAAGCTCGAGGCGACGGGCTTTGCGCTCGATCCCCGCGTGATCCGTCACGATCCGCTGGGGTTCCACGATTATAACTGCCTGCAAATGAACGCCTATGCCGTCGTGTCGGATTCCGGCACCCTGCCGGAAGAATCCTCCTTCTTCACCTCGATCGGAAAGCCGTTTCCCGCGATCTGCATCCGCACCTCGACCGAGCGCCCCGAGGCACTCGATAAAGGCTGTTTTGTCCTCGCCGGCATTGACGAGGCATCTCTTCTCGGCGCGGTCGAGACTGCGGTCGGCATGAGCGAGGCGGGGGATTTCGGACTTCCCGTGCCCGACTATGTCGAAGAAAATGTTTCGACCAAGGTGGTGAAAATCATTCGCTCCTATACCGGTATCGTCAATAAGATGGTCTGGAGAAAAGAAAACTGACAGTATTCCATGCGAAAAAGCCCCCGGCGTTTTCCCGATATTACGGGATACGCCGGGGGCTTTTGCTTACCGTATAGGCTGTGCGGCTGCTTTCGGTCGGAAGACCGATCCGCACGGAAAGTCACGAATGAAATTCGTCCTCGAAAATATACGGAAGATCAATCGGTGTTGCGAGATTTTCTCTGATATGATCGAAGAAGAGAATCGCACGACCGGGATCGGCGAACACATCGGAAAGCTCTGCGGTGGTTTCCTTTCCTTCCGGCGTCACGAGTGTGACACGGACGGAATAGAGGGGAAGCCGGTAGCTCGCGGTTGCACGGCTTTCTCTTGTCAGAAGGTCGTATGTATAACGGTAGCCTTCCGCATCACACATCTCGGTTCGGATAATCTGTTCGTCTGTCTTTTCTGCCTGTCTCATAATTTCACTCCCATGGTATCAATTTCTGCTTTGTTATATAAAGCAAGCTAATTATACCATATTAGAATGAAAAATGTCGTCAGAATTTGTCGTGCCCGGAAAAAGTTCTTATGTGCTCAGATTCCCGATTCTTGCGAAAATTGACTATTTCTGTACTATATCGGTCTGTATATTAAAAAAATGAAGATTTATTGTATACGGATTAAAAACCAAAAATAAATTTTTTAATCCGTGATTATGCAAAAATAGTGAAAAAAGAATGAAAAAAATTGTATTTTTGCCAAAATGGAGAAGGAATAGCAAGAAACGCAATTATAAGTCGCAAAGACGCACTTCTGCCTCGGAATTGATCTCTCCGTCACTCCGCAAAGTACGAAAATAGACAGTATCCCCGACGCCGGAACAGAAGACATCGAGAACATCTCCCTTCGGCGCCTCCTTTTTGTAATTGACGGAGACGGCGGCAATGCGCTTGCCTTTCATCGGCAAGAAGTTTGCGTACATGTCGGGATACCTTGTGTTATTCATGTGCCCGTTCTGATCGAGATCGGCATAAGTCACGGCATAGGTGCCGAGTCTGCGCAGCTCCGAGGGCATACGGAAGCGGGTGGTCGTGATGTCAAGGGGCGAAAGGCAGGGAAGTCCGAGGGGAAATTCGCTCACAGGGACGAGCGCGCGGGTATCGGTGTCGATCAGTGCCCACACGGCGGCGGCGCGTCCGATCTTTCGCCCGTCGCAGGTAAGGCTGTAAAAGCGGAGAAAACTGTATCCGTGGCTCTCGGCTGGAAAGGTCGCGGCGACAAGGGGTGCATAGGCACGCACCGGCTCGTCAAGTTCGAGACGGATCCGCGAGAGAAGAAAGGCGCGCTTTTTCTCTTTCAGCTCGTCATACGACATGCCGTTGTCGGTCAGCTGACATTGTGCCGCGGACTGCATGTAGCGCATCAGCGCGGAGGTGCGGACAATGCCGTTTTCATCGACATCGTGAATATCGGCGGTGATTTTGATTTCATAGGGTTGCATGAGATGTCCTCGATTCTGCTTCCGGTTTCCTTATTATTATACAACGCATTTGTAACGAAAAAAAGAATTCGTTTTAATTTTCCGTGAATTTTTGATTTTTCCCTTTACGCCGCGGGGCGGATGTGGTATACTGTACTCATCCGAAGAAAGGAGAAGTGAATATGCTCACTTTAACAAAAGATACATTTGAAGCCGAGGTCGAAAAGCACGAGGGACTCGTTGTGATCGACCTCTTTGCTACCTGGTGCGCTCCCTGCCGTATGCTCGCCCCGATTCTTGAGGAGCTGGAGAAGGAATATCCCGATGTCAAGTTCTGCAAGATCAATGTGGACGAAGAGCGCGAGCTTGCCGAAAAATTCCGCGTCGAGAGCATTCCGATGGTCGCCTTTGTCAAGGATGACACCTTCCTTGATATGTCCGTCGGCTATGTCCCGAAGGAAAATCTCGAGGCGCTGATCCGGGAATTTCAATGAAAATCCGTCTGAATGAAGATAAAGAAACGGTAAAGCTCCTGAAAGACGCTATGAAAAAGAACGGGGGATACTGCCCCTGCCGTCTCGTGCACAACGAGGATACCAAATGTATGTGCAAGGAGTTCCGCGAGCAGATCGCAGACCCGAACTTTGAGGGCTATTGCCACTGCATGCTTTACTATAAGGAAAAATAACCGTAACCGAAACGGCTTTTCGGGGATCGCAGGTGTCGCGATCCCTTTTTCTTTTGTCTTTCGGATTTTGCCGTCGCCTCTTGCTTTTTCGCCGATCGGGACGAAAGAGGGCAAAGCGTGGGGAATTCTTCCGATATGTTTATTTCTCCGACTCTTGCAGAACATGGTAAAAAATGGTATACTTATTCAAAAGTGTAACCACATCGGAGGAACTATGAAAAAAATCGGAATTTTATTGTCTTTTATTACGCTTTTTTTGATGTCCGCGGCGTTTTCTTCTTTTGCCGTCGGGACGGGGGCAGACGCTTTATCGACGCCGGAAGTCGGATATGACACAGGGAAGGGAGAGACGGAGGAGAGCATCTCCGACGGTGCGCCCGACCGCGGGGCGGAAGATGTCTTGGTGCTTGCTTCCTCGTCCTCCGCGCGGTGCGAAATCCGTGCCGAGGGGGAGGAATATCTTCTGACCGACAGTGCGGGGGAAGAGGTTGCGCGCGACAAAGATCTTCAGCCCCTGATCGACACGGTGCCCTCGGGCACGGCACTTTCCTTTTCGTCGGTAACAACGCGGAAAACACTCACGGTTTCGGCACGGCACCTTGCATTTCTCGGCGCTGTCACCTTTGAAGGGAACGCGGGACTTGTGTTATCCGATGGCACCTCACTTGAGATTGTCGGTGCGACGCTCCGTTTTTCGACGGGCGGAATCCGTGTGAAGGAAGGGGTTCTTTCTTTCTCATCGGGACACATCGAAAGCCTCGGGAGTGCCGTCCTCCTCGACTATTCCTCCGATGCGAAGTTTTTGATGACGGGCGGTGAGATTCTCACCTCGGGCGACGATCCCTCGGTCAGAAACCGTCTCGGAACAGTCTCCGTGTCGGGCGGAGAGATCAGAAACAGCGGGGGATGCGCGGTATCCTCCGAGGGAACTCTGCGCCTCGGCGGTACCGCGTGCCTTTCGGGGCGGGAGACGGACGCGGTCGCAACTCTGCCGATCACGCTGACAGCGGAGGGCACACCGTTTTCCGGTTCTCTTTCGGTCAGACTCAACGAAACCTTTGAAAAGGGAAAAGAGACGCTCGCCTTTTACGGTGCGTGTGCGGGCATGGAGACGCGCATTTCTCTGACGGATAAAAACGGAGATGCCTGTCCGCTTGTCTATCGAGAGAGAGGAGAAGACACCGACGAAAAAAATTATCTCGCCGTCTACCTGCCGTACCGTTATTCTTTTACTGTTGACGGGCGTGAGATTGCCGCCCTGTACGGGCTCTCGGGAAAAGCGTTGACCCCGCCCGACGCACCGACGAAGAGCGGATATTCCTTCGACGGCTGGTACACCGATGTTGCCATGACGGAAAAAATGGATTTTTCCGCACCGCCGACGGAAGATACGACGCTGTATGCGAAGATGACGCTTCTGCCGCCGACCTTTACGATAGGGGCGCTTTCCTTTACTTATGACGGAGAATTGCACGATCTCACCTTCCTGGCACTCTCGCATGCACTCTCGGAGGAGGGGCTCTTTTCCTTTGCATGGTATCATGACGGCGCCCTCTGCCCGTCCTCTGCAAAAGCACTGAAACTTCGGAATGTCAGCGACGCGGGAAGCTATGTTTGTAAAATAACATTTACAAAAGGACGGGATTCCGTCACGGTAACGACGCCGGAAATCAAAGTGACGGTAGAAAAGAAACAGATCAGAATCCCGGATCCCGACGCAAAAATATATAACGGAAACAAACAGTTCTCCTCTCTTTACGACACGGCGGATTATACCGTATCGGAGAATGAAGGCGGCATATCCGTCGGAGAATATCCTGTGATTTTACGCCTGACGGATCCCGATAACTGCGCGTTTGTCGGTAGTGACGGAGCGTATGTGACACTGTCCTTCCGGATTCTGCGGGCGGAGAATATCTTCCTTGGCGATGTGGGGATTCCGGATTATTTCGAGAGCGGACAGGCGGCACCTTTTGCAAAATCCCGTTTCGGTACACCGGAATTTTATTATGCGGAATCTCCCGACGGTGAATATCGGAGGGAGGCGCCGACAC
>CALAFS010000176.1 GCA_937892405.1 uncultured Clostridia bacterium | reverse complement strand
CCTCGCGCTCGACCTTGTGAGTGACAGTACGGTCGGCGTGCTGCTCCTCGTAAAAGAGGAACACTATTCCGACATCAACGCGAGGGTTGCGCCCTACGGGGTTTTGGTGCTCCCGAAACCCACCTCTGCCTCAGCGGTCTCACAGGCGCTGAATCTTCTCACGGCGACGCGTGAGCGCCTGCGCCGCTTTGAACAAAAGACCGCAACCATCGAAGAAAAAATGCAGGAGATCCGCCTCGTGAATCAGGCGAAGTGGCTCCTGATCGAAAACCTGAAAATGACGGAAGCGGAAGCACACCGTTATATTGAAAAAACCGCGATGGACCGCTGTGTGACGCGGCGGGAGATTGCGCAATCCATCATGAAAACCTACCGATAACCTAAACCTTTGTATTTTAGAGCTTGCAGAAAGGCTGGAAATATTTTATGAAGAAGTACATTTTTGTCACAGGCGGCGTCGTCTCCGGACTCGGAAAAGGCATTACCGCCGCTTCACTCGGCAGACTTTTGAAAGCGAGAGGACTGAAGGTCGCCGCGCAGAAGCTCGACCCCTACATCAATGTCGACCCCGGCACGATGAGCCCCTATCAGCACGGTGAAGTCTATGTCACAGAAGACGGCGCGGAAACCGACCTCGATCTCGGTCACTACGAAAGATTCATCGACGAGGATCTGAACAAATACTCCAATCTGACGACCGGTAAGGTCTATTGGAATGTACTGAACAAGGAGCGTCGGGGCGAATATCTCGGCTCGACGGTACAGGTCATTCCCCACATCACAAACGAGATCAAAGACTTTGTCTATCGTGTCGGCAAGAAGACCGACGCCGACATTGTCATTACCGAAATCGGCGGTACGATCGGCGACATCGAATCCCAGCCATTCCTCGAAGCAGCAAGACAGATCTCCCTTGAGGTCGGACGCGAAAACAGTCTCTTTATCCATGTGACACTGGTTCCCTTTCTGCACGGCTCGGACGAGCACAAGTCCAAGCCGACCCAGCACTCGGTCAAAGAGCTTCAGGGAATGGGTATCAACCCGAACATTATCGTCCTTCGCTGTGATGAGCCGCTCGAGGACGCGATCTTCAAGAAGATTTCTCTTTTCTGCAATGTAAAGCCCGACTGTGTGATCGAAAACATGACGATTCCCTGCCTTTACGAGGCGCCGCTCATGCTTGAAAAATCGAACTTTTCTTCCGTGGTATGCCGCGAGCTCGGAATCGAGGCTCCCGCACCGAAGCTCTCCGAATGGACCTCGATGGTCGAGCGGATCAAGAACGCAACGGCAGAAGTCACGATTGGTCTTGTCGGAAAGTATGTACAGCTCCATGACGCCTATCTTTCGGTGGCGGAAGCACTCCGTCATGCGGGATATGCGCTCGGTGCGAAGGTGAATATCCGCTGGATCGACTCGGAGACGCTTACCCGCGAGACTTATCAGGCAGAGCTTTCCTCCCTTGACGGCATTATCGTACCCGGCGGTTTCGGCGGACGCGGCATCGAAGGCATGATCCTCGCGGCAAAGTATGCGAGAGAAAACGGCGTCCCCTACTTCGGCATCTGCCTCGGTATGCAGATCTCGGTGATTGAATACGCGCGCAATGTCCTCGGTATCAAGGACGCGAACTCGGGTGAGTTCGACGAGCAGTGTGCACACAAGGTCATCAACTTCATGCCCGGACAGAGCGACGATGTCGACAAGGGCGGCACACTTCGTCTCGGCGCTTACCCCTGCAAAATCAAGGAAAATACCACGATGGCGCGTTGCTACGGCAGAGAGGAAATCTCCGAGCGGCACCGTCACCGCTACGAATTCAACAACGACTACCGCGACGCGCTGACCGACGCGGGGCTGACGCTCTCCGGACTTTCTCCCGACGGGAGACTGGTGGAGACGGTGGAAATCTCCGACCGTCCCTTCTTCGTCGGTGTGCAATATCACCCCGAATTCAAGTCGCGTCCGAACCGTCCGCACCCCCTGTTCCGCGGATTTATCGACGCGTCCCTCAAAAACCGTAAATAAGGAAGATTCTCATGCACGATACATACGAAAACCCGCTCTGCCGACGCTATGCCGGTCGTGAAATGCAGGAGATCTTCTCCGACGACAGAAAATTCTCGACATGGCGCAAGCTCTGGGTTGCGCTGGCGGAGGCGGAAAAAGAACTCGGGCTCCCCATCACGGACGAACAGCTCGACGAAATGCGCGTCCACCTTTATGACATTGATTACGAGGTCGCCGCAAAACGGGAAGCCGAAGTGCGTCACGATGTGATGGCACATATCTACACTTACGGGATCGCCGCCCCGAAAGCGAAACCGATCATTCATCTCGGCGCAACGAGCTGCTATGTCGGGGACAACACCGATGTGATATTAGCCCGTGACGCTCTGCTCTTAATCCGCAAAAAGCTCCTCTCGGCAATTGACGCGCTCGCGCGCCTCGCCGATATCTACAAGGACACGCCGACACTTGCCTACACGCATTTTCAGGCGGCACAGCCGACGACTTTCGGCAAGCGGGTGACACTCTGGATTCAGGATCTTACCATGGATCTCGAGCATCTCGACTTCGTGAAGGATCATCTGAAGCTTCTCGGATGTCGCGGAACGACGGGTACCGGTGCAAGCTTCCTTGAGCTTTTCGACGGAGACGCCGAAAAGGTGGAGGCACTTGAAAAGAAAATTACCGAAAAGCTCGGTTTTGCCGCGGCATACGATGTCAGCGGACAGACCTATACGAGAAAAGCGGATTATTTCGTTCTCTCGGTACTCTCGGGGATCGCGCAGAGCGCGTGGAAATTCTCCGGGGATATCCGCCTGCTCTCTCACCTCAAGGAGGTGGACGAGCCGTTCGAGGCGGGACAGGTCGGCTCCTCCGCCATGGCATATAAGCGCAACCCGATGCGCAGTGAGAGAATCTCTTCCCTTGCGCGCTTTGTGGTAAGCGAAACCATGAATCCTGCCATCACGGCGGGAACGCAATGGCTCGAGCGGACGCTCGACGACTCGGCAAACCGTCGGATCAGTATTCCCGAGGCGTTCCTTGCAACCGACGGAATCCTTACGCTTTATACCAACATCGCCAAGGGGATGCACCCCTATCCGATGGTGATGAAGAAGCATCTTTACGAAGAGCTGCCCTTCATGGCAACCGAAAACATTCTGATGTACTGTGTCAAAAAAGGCGGAGACCGTCAGACCCTGCATGAGGCGATCCGCCGTCACTCCGTTGCGGCAGGACTCGCCGTCAAGGAAGAAGGGCGGGACAACGATCTGCTCGACAGAATCGCCGCCGACCCGATCTTCGGTCTTGACCGCGCCGAAATCGACCGCATCATTGACGAGAGCGACCTCACCGGACTCGCCAAGCGTCAGACCGCCGCTTATCTTGAAAAAATCGGGCAACTACTCGAAGATAACAAATCCGCATTTGACCCTGCCGACACGGCAGAAGTCAATGTATAATAAAGAAAGGAACCGAAACATGCTTACATCAATCGTCGGGATCAACTGGGGCGATGAGGGAAAAGGGCGCATGGTCGACCTGCTCTCCTCCGACTACGACATCATCTGCCGCTATCAGGGCGGTAACAACGCGGGACACACCGTTGTCAACGACAAGGGAAAGTTCGTCCTGAATCTCCTCCCCTCCGGTATCCTCCGCGAAACGACTGTCAATGTGATGGGCAACGGCATGGTCATTGACCTTGAACATCTCGTCGGCGAAATCGGAAGACTGACCGAAAAAGGAATCCGTATCACCCCCGACAATCTGAAGATCAGTGACAAGGCGATCATCTGCCTCCCGTACCACAAGCTCCAGGACATCATGGAAGAAGAGCGCCTCGCGGACAAGAAGTTCGGTTCCACCCGCCGCGGCATCGCGCCGGTATATGCCGACAAGTACATGAAAAAAGGAATCCGTATGGGTGATCTCTTTGATTTTTCAAGCCTTGAAGAAAAGGTACGCGACATCGTAGAGTGGAAAAATATCACGGTGACGGGTTATGGTCACGAT
>CALAFS010000175.1 GCA_937892405.1 uncultured Clostridia bacterium | reverse complement strand
TATATCCGAGACGCACCACCTCCCGCACCGTCTCCTCGGCGATCTCGCGGGGGATTCCCTTGCGGCGCAGCTTCTCGGTCAGAGAGCGCTCGCTGTTGTCCGCAAAAGCGAGAAGGCGCAAGGCGATTTTCATCGCCTCCCGCCTCTGATGTTCGAGATAAATCAGATCTACCGTTTCTTCGTCCAGAATGTCCCCGACGCGGGGTGCCCCGACCGATTCATAGAACCCGTCCCCCACGGTGAGAGGCTCCGTGCCCCCCGCTGTGCGGATACCGAGGATCATCGTGTGCTTTTCCTTCCCCACGCGGAGAAAGGCAACGGTAGCCAAAGAATCAGAGATCTTCACCTTCGTCAAAATCCTTGATTTCAAATTCGTCGTCCGATTCGGGCAGTGCCTCCTCGAGATCCTTGCCCTTCATCTTGTCTCTGACCTGTCCTTCGAGCTTTGCGAGAAGCTCTTTGTCACTCTCGATCAGCTTTCTGACATTTTCCTTGCCCTGACCGAGTCTCTGACCGTCGTAGTAGAACCACGCACCGCTCTTTTCCACGACACCGAGCTGGATCGCAAGGTCGATGACCTCGGTCGATTTGGAAATGCCCGAGCCGTAGAGAATATCGAACTCCGCCGTGCGGAAGGGAGGTGCCACCTTGTTTTTGACCACCTTGCAACGGGTGCGGGAGCCGTAGACCTCGTCCCCGTTCTTCAGCACCTCGATCTTGCGCACATCAATACGCACGGAGGCATAGAACTTCAGCGCACGACCGCCCGTCGTCACCTCGGGGTTGCCGTACATGACGCCGACCTTTTCACGGAGTTGGTTGGTAAAGATGACGATCGCGTTCGACTTCGCAATCGAGCCGGAGAGCTTACGCATCGCCTGAGACATCAGACGCGCCTGTACGCCGACATGCGACGCACCCATCTCTCCTTCGATCTCCTGACGGGGGACAAGCGCCGCCACCGAGTCGATGACAATGATGTCGATGGCACCCGAGTTGACGAGCGTCTCCGCGATCTCCAGCGCCTGCTCACCGCAGTCGGGCTGGGAGACAAGCAGATTGTTGATGTCCACCCCGAGCTTCTTTGCATAGACGGGGTCGAGCGCATGCTCCGCGTCGATGAACGCCGCCTCGCCGCCCGCCTTCTGCACCTCGGCGATGACATGCAGGGCGATGGTCGTTTTACCCGAAGATTCGGGACCGTAGATCTCAGTGATTCTTCCTCTCGGAATACCGCCGATGCCGAGCGCAAGGTCAAGGGTCAGCGACCCCGTCGATACGGCGGAGACATTCATATCGGCGTTCTCGCCGAGACGCATGATAGAACCCTTTCCGCATTCGCGTTCGATACGCGCCATGACGGTCTCGACTGCCGCCTTCTTTTCGGAATCGCTCTGCGGCTTGACAATCTCGTTTGCCGCCGCACTGCTTTTTTTCGTAGCCATGGATTTATGTACTCCTTTTCGTTTTTTGCAAGCCTATTTTACCGAATTCTCTGTCCCATAAACCGGACTTTCATAAGAAATCCGGAAAATTTACCGATCTCAGAAGAGTTTTGTCGCGCCGAGCGGACGGATCCGGAATTTCATCGCCGCGCCGTGACCGAAGACTTTGTCCATCTTCTCGCAATAAGCGTCGGCATCCTCCGCCTTGAGGAAGACCTGAATCGTCCCGGCGAAACCGCCGCCGTGCACGCGGCAGGCACCGCCGCGCCCGGTGAGGAAGCCCTCGGTCAGCGCGAGTGCAAGAGAAAGTCCCTGCTCGGAAGGATTCTGGTTGGTATAGACATTCTGAAGGTATTTGAAGGAGGAGTCACCCGATGCACGCACGAGGGTGAGGAAGGCGTCGGTGTCCTTTTCCTTGAGTGCCGTGCGGATCTTCTTGACTCTGCCGTTCTCGCGCAGGAAGTGAATGGCGCGCAGAATGGCGCGGTCGCCCACCGTCTCGCGGAGCGCGGGGATTTTTTCAAAGAGTTCGTCCTCGGTCAGCCCGCGGAGCACCTCTTTGCCGAATGCGGCGGCGACAGCCTTCATCTCCGCCGGCACGGAGGCGTAATCCTCGTTCAGGTTCGCATGGTTGCCTCCCGTGTTGACAATGCAGAGGGCATAGCCCGCCGCCGTCAGGGAAAAGTCAATCGGTTCGATCACGGGTTCCGTGGGATTTTCAAAATCAATGTAGACGAAACCGCCCACCGCGCACGCCGTCTGATCCATCAGACCGCACGGCTTGCCGAAGTAGACATTTTCCGCGAACTGCGAGAGCTTCGCGATCTCCACATTGGAGACTTTGCCGTCGTTGTAGAAGTAGTTCAGCACATTGCCGATCATGACTTCAAACGCCGCGGAAGAGGAAATGCCGCTGCCCTTGAGCACCTCGGTGGTCGAGTAGGCATCATAGCCGCCGATCGCGTAGCCGCTCTTCGTGAAGCCTTTCGCAAGACCCGCGATCAGGGACGCGGAGCTGTAATTTTTGAAATGCGTCGGGGCGTCGATGTCGGAGAGATCCACCGTGTCCTCGGGGTACCCCTCGGAGTGGAAGCGGATCACGCCGTCCTCGTTCTTCGCCGCGACGGCGATAATGTCACGGTCGATCGCCCCCGCGAGCACGCACCCGTGGTTGTGGTCGGTATGGTTGCCGGAAATCTCGCTTCTGCCCGGGACGGAGAAGAGGGAGATGTCTCTGTCTTCACCGTAGAGCGCTGTGAAGGCGTCGATCGCGTCGGTCATACGCTTTGCCTGCTTTGCGGGATCGGCATAAAGTGCGGTATAAGCGCCGAGCGCGCCCTCCGCGAGAAGTTTCTTGAGTTCGCTTGCTTTCATTGGGGGTATCCTTTCTTTCCGTGACTTAAGTTATATGTCAATGATTGTTTGCAAAATAGGTTTGATAGAGAGAAATCAGCTCTTCGGTCAGTGCGTCCGCGTCCTTCGGTACGCCGTCTTCCGTGTCGGTATACAAAGGCATGGCGTCCTTTTCGGCGCGGAACCAGGTGAGCTGGCGCTTGGCATAATGCCTCGTCGCGAGGCGCACGGCGTCCGCCGCCTCTTCTCTCGTACATTCTCCGCGGAGATAACCGGAGAATTCTTTGTATCCGATCGCCTGCGCGGCGGTGCTGTCTTCTTGCAGTGCACCCGAGGCGATGAGGGTGCGCACTTCGTCCTCGAGCCCCGCACGGAGCATTTCGTCGACGCGGCGGTCGACCCGCTCGTAGAGCGTCTCCCGACGGTGAAAGAGCAGGGTGACGAGCCCGACCGAGATGTCGGCGGGCACCGCGCGACTCTCGCGGTCAAGCACGCTTTTTGTCCGCCCCGTCATATCGTAGAGGATCAGGGCGCGGATCACGCGGCGTACATTGTTTTTGTGAATGGCGACGGCACTCTCGGGGTCAATTTCGGTGAGCCTTGCGTGAAGTTCTTCTTTTCCGCCTTCGCGCTCGGCGATCTCTTGATAGTGCCCGAGCAGAGCGGGATCGCTTTCCGGCACGCGGGACAGGGGCGCACGGGTCAGACTGTCGATATACAGTCCCGTACCGCCGACGAAGAAGGGGATCTTTCCCCGCGCCGTGATTTCCTCCGCACAGCCAAGCGCCCTTTCCCGGTAGTCCGATACGGAGAAATCCTCCCATGGCTCGAGAATGTCGATCATGTGGTGCGGTACGCCGAGCGTCTCGTCCTTTCTGACCTTTGCCGTGCCGATGTCCATGCCGCGGTAGAGCTGCATGGAGTCGCAGGAGATGATCTCACAGCCGAGGCGCTTCGCGACCTTCACGGAGAGGGCGGTTTTTCCCGACGCCGTCGGGCCGCAGAGGGCGATCGCGTGTATCATAGAACCGCGCTTTCCACCCATTCGATGATGTCGCGGAAGACCTCGTCCCGGTTGGTCTCGTTGTGGAGCTCGTGGCGTGCCCCGTCATAGAGCTTCAGCGTCACATTGTTGCAGCCCGCGAGAAGAAGATGCTTGTATACATAAGCGGGGCCTTTGCCGTAGGCACCGACAGGGTCCATCGTTCCGCTGACAATCAGGGTCGGCAGGTGCTTCGGAAATTCGTTGAACCACTTCTTTGCGTTGGAAAGTCCGACAAGGCGGAAAAGATCGCGGTATCCCGCGACGGTAAAGCGGAAGTGCGAGAGTTTTTCCTCTTCGTATTCTTTGATGACCGCCGTGTCGCGCGTCAGCCACGCGTCGGGACCCTCCGATTTGTCGAATTTCTTATTGTAGGAACCGAAGGCGAGATTGGTAATCAGGGCACTGCGGTGCCGCGGCCCCTTGAAAAATTCCACCGTCGCGCCGATCGCCTTCGCGAGCGGGAGCGCCGGGTTCGGACCGCCCGTACCGTGGATAATCAGAGCGGAAATATCGTGCGGATACCGCTCGGTATATACACGGGCGATAAAGGAGCCCATGCTGTGCCCGAGGAGCACCAGGGGCAGATTCGGGTACGCGGCACGCAGATATTTGTTCATCGCGTGCAGATCCCGCAGGACAAAGTCAATGCCGCCGTCTTCGGAAAAAATCCCGAGATCCTCGTCACCTCCCGCACTCTTTCCGTGCCCGAGATGACAGTTACCCGCGAAGACAAAGCCCGCGCCACAGAGCGCGTCGGCAAGATAACGGTATCTGCCGACAAAATCCACCATGCCGTGCGAGAGCTGAACGATGGCGCGCGGCGTGCCCACCTTCGGGGTGTAAAGCTCGGCATGAATGGTGTGTTTTCCGTCGCTTGACGGATACTGAAATTCCGAAAGATCGTAATTCACGGAGAATACCTTCCTTTCTTCCTGTGTGCCGGATCTCTCCGGGCGTCAGTGTGTTTTGAGGAACTGCGCGATCTCTTCTCTTGTCGGAGAAGAGGCGGCGCCACCCTTGCGTGAGACGGCGAGCGCGCCGGCGGCGGCGCCGTAACGGACGGCTTCCTTGATCTTTCCGCCGTTTTCGAGATAGGCGAGGGTCATCGCCGCCTGGAACGCGTCACCCGCGCCCGTCGTGTCGACGACTTTGTCGGGGCGGAACGCCGGGACGAGGTCGAAGTGGCGTCCGTCGTAGAGGAACGCACCCCGTGCGCCGAGCTTGATGACCAGATGGCGGCACTTCACCTTGCGGTAAAGATCGAGCGCCGCACGCAGAGAATTGTCGGTGCCGGTCGGCATGATACCCGTGTAGGTGAAGGTTTCCGCTTCGTTCGGAGAGAAGATCTCGACGGGCGGCAGTTTTTCGAGCGCGTGCTCCTTGCTCGCCGGGGAGGCGTCGATGAAGATCGGGATATTTTTTCCCGCCGCGACCTTCGCCGCCGCGAGCACGGTCGGGAAGGGGACTTCAAAGCCGAGGCAGAGCGCGTCCGGCTCGATGTCCATTGCCGCGATCACTTGTTCGGAGCTTAAATATTCGTTGGCACCGGGGTAGGTGATGGTTCTTGCGTCACCGTTCCCTTCGCGTAAAATCACCGACAGTCCGGTCGGTGCGTCGTGGTCGACGAGCAGTGCCGAGGTGTCGATCCCGGCATCTTTGTAAAAGGAGTAGAGCTTTTGCCCGTGCAGATCGGCGCCGAGCTTTGCCGCGAGGTGCGGCTCGACCCCGAGGTGGGAGAAGGTGATGGCGACACCCGCGCCCTTTCCGCCGGGGAGATAGGCGACACCGCCGTCATCGATCAGTGTCTCGCCCGCGGCGGGAAGACGACCCATATTCATAATGAGATCCATGTTCGCACTGCCGACGATCAGAATCTTTTTCGGAGTTGACATCGCTTTGTCCTGTGCCTTTCTTTGAATTCGGAATGAGGTTTGTAAATGCAGAATGTAAATGAGAATTTACGCGGTATGCGACGCGGCACCGACGCTCAGGCGGAAGATCGAGGCGGCCTTATCCATCTCGCTTGCCAGCGTGGACTCACGGTTGCGGCAGGTAAAGACGAAGCTCTGCTGTCCCTCGTCCGCGAGGTATTTCAGCGCCTTCATCAGCGCCTTGGCACGCACATTGTCCTGATGTGCGAAGCTCTCGTCCAGCGTGAGCGGGGGCTTCTCGGTATAGAGCATGTCGACGAGCGCCATGCGCAGAGCGACATAGGTGAGGTCGAGCGTTCCGCCCGAGAGGAAGTCCGCCGAGCGGCGCTCTCCGTCCGGGGTGGTAAAGGTGACCTCCATGCCGTCCGAGACAGCGAGATCGGTGTACTTTTTGTCGGTCATGATGTCGACGAGGCGGGTCGCATACTTGCCGAGACGGGGAGAGATCTCCTCACGCAGTTCTTTTTCCGCACCCGCGATAGTCTCCGATGCGACAAAGTAAGCCTTGTGCCGCATTTTCAGCTCGTCGATCTTGTCGCACAGGGCGGAGATCTGCGAGATCAGCTCGCCCGGATCGCGGGCATTGAGCTTGAGTGCGGACAGCTCGTTCTCCACATCGAAGGCGAGCAGATCCTCTTCCTTGATCTTGCGGCGACATTCGGTGATGTCGCTGATGATACCGTCGTGGTTGATCCCCGCGAGCGCCTTTCTGCGCAGGGGAGAGATTGTCGCGCGGATGTCGATCTCGCTCTTGTCGGCGAGGGTGCGGCGGATCTCCTTGACGGTGATTTCGGTGATGTTCTTGTCCTCGGCAAGCGCGTTTTTCCGTTCAAGGAACGCCGTTACACGGCTTTCCAGCATGTCGAGAAATTCGTTCGGATCTCCGGCGGGCGGCTCTTCGCCCCAGCGGAGAATGACACTTGTCAGCTCTTTCTTCGCCTTTTCGTAGGCTTCCTTTGCGGCGGTGACGGCGGCGCTTGCATCGCTTGTGTCACGGGCGAGGGTGTCGCGCTTGTTTCTCGCTTCGGCGATGAATTCGATCTTTTCGAGAAGGTCGGCATAGGACTCGGTCGCAAACTTTTTCGCGAGCGCTTTCAGACTTGTATCGTTCTTTTTCGCGTACAGTCCGGCATATACCCCGCCGGCGATCGCACCGATGCCGAGGATGCCGAATACCACTCTGCCGAACACGCCGGCGAGTCCGCCGGTCGCGGCGATCTCCACGACGATGGCGGTGATCGCGATCAGAGCGGCGAGAATTGCCCCGCCGAAGCCGAACCACAGGCGGTTGTGCGTGTCCTTCGCTTCCTTGCGCACCGCGTCCTCTTTGCCGAGCGTGTCGGAGAGCTCGATCGCGTTCTCGATCTCGTTGGTGATGCCGACCGCGTTTTTCTTGTCGGCATAACGCGCGTTCGCCTCGGTCAGGACACGGTAGGAGTCGCTGACCGCGCGTCTTGCGACGGCGATGTCGGTCAGGTACTGTGCCGTGGGGACAAAGTGATTCTTCGTATTTTCTTCGATAAAGGCGTTATATGCCTCATTCTTCTTTTCGTAGTCCTTCTCAAGCTCATGGAGCTGGTCGAAGGTCTGGATCAGCATGACATTCTTGTAGCAGGAATCCAGCTCGGTCAGCGAGGCGAGCTTTTCTTCCGCCGCACTTTTTCTCGCACGGATCTCGTGGAGCTCGGCTTCTTTCGCGAGGATCGAGCGGTTGTTCTCGTTCGACTTGCGGAGTGCCTCCTCGAGCGCCTCTTCCTTTTGCATCAGGTCGAAGATGACGCCGCCCGTCCCGTTCTTGTGGTAGAGCGCCTCCATCTTGTCGTTGATCTTCGCCGCCGCGCGGGAGATGTTGATCTTCTCATTGCCCGAGAAGAGAATGTTTTCGATGTTCTCCCTGACATTCTCTCCGTTGACGCGCGGGTCGGAGAAGTCGCCAAGGAAGGCGGTGTTCTCGAAGAATTCGCGATTGACACCGAAGAAGACCTCGCCTGCTGGCGATTTTCCGAAGGCGGGCGTTCCCGTCTCGAGGTCAAGAATCGTGGATTCTTCTTTGTAGGTCGGACGCGCGCCGCCCGACACGGGTGTGGTCGAGCGCGTAATCAAATAGCGCTTGTCACGCACACGCACCGTCATGGAACCTTCGGCAACGCCGGTGTTCCAGTTGATCCGTTTCTTTCTCTCGTCGAGTCTGCCGTCGTTTTGCGCGGGACCGAAGCCGTAGAGCATGTACTTGATGAATGCGGCAATCGTGCTTTTTCCCGCCTCGTTTTCTCCCTCGATGACATTCAGAGAATCCGAGAACGCAAGCGTCGTGTCCGTCAGACGACCGAAACTTTTGATGCTGATTTTCTCGATGACCATTGACAAAGTTCCTTTCTTATTTTCGTGAATCCGTGTCGCTGCCGCCCGTCTCGGCACGCGGAATTTCGCCGGTGTCGGAGGAGAGGAAGCGGATCGAGCGCTCGATCGCGTCTTTGGAGTCGTACCACGGCTCTTCCTCGTAGCGGTAGTCGAATTTTTTGCAGAACCAGGAGACATCGCCCGTCAGCTTTTCGAGATAGGCGCTCTCGATGTTCTCCGTTACCTCGGAGAAGGCGGCATAAACCCGCCGCCCGCATTTCTTCTTTGCATAGTCCGCCATGGCACGGTAGTGCGGCAGACAGAAGAAGGGGACGCTCTCATATTTTTTTCGGAAGGCGGGATCCGTCTCGAAAAGATACACCGCCGTCGCGATCATTGCCGTGAGATTCTTTTCGATTCTGGCGCAGACATAGCAGTCTTCCTCCAGGGCGAGAAGAGAGGGAAGAGAGCGCATTTTCTTTTTCACTTCGGAAAGGTGACTCTCGAGGATCAGCCCCATGCCGAGGCGGCGCCGTCTGCCGAGCATCTTGCGGTAGTGCGTCAGACAGAAGCCCATATCGTTGGTCTTTTTGCGGATATCCGGTTCCATCATAGATGCGCCGAGGATAATATCCAGCTCGTCGTCCTCGAGCTTGCGGAAGAGCAGGCAGAAGGGACAGCCGAGAGACGGCTCTTCTCCGACCTTGTCGAAGGCTTCGTTTACGGGTATGGTATAGATCTGCTCCAAGGGACTCTCCTTTCGTGTCCTGCGTGCTTTTGCCCGAGAGGGCGTCCGATAATGGCTCTTTTTGCCCTTTTCCCGCGTTTGTCTTTGTGTGTGACCTTTGCGCAGGCACACGCGAAAACTACGCACGCGCGTTAAAATATAAAGATACATCTTTATTATACATGATTCCTTCCGCCTTTTCAAGAGGGAAGTGCGAATTTTCCCGATTTTTTATCAAACAGTGAATTCAAGACACAAATTCCACAGTGAAATCTGAAGTGGAAGCTATGTTGGAAATTCACCTTTTTTATCAAATCGGAAAAAACGGCGGACTTTGCGAAAAAAGAGAAAAGATCCCGGAGCGAAAAGCACAAAAGGCGCACCGCCGCCTGCATGACCGATTCATCGAAAAAAACGAGCTATCAAGAGAAAAAATCATCTCTTTCTTTTTTGCGAAAAAAGATGGCGAAGTCTCCTCCTTTGCACAGAAAAAAGCGCAAAAATGAAAACAAAGATATACAAAAAGCCGTGTCCGGAGACCGGAACACGGCTTTTGCAAAGAGAAATCATCTCTTGACTTCTTCCATGATGAAGGCTTCGAGAATATCGCCTTCTTTGATGTCGTTGAACTTTTCGAGTCCGACACCGCACTCATATCCTTCCGCGACTTCCTTGACATCGTCCTTGAAGCGGCGCAGGGAAGAGATCTTATCCTCGAAGATCACGACGCCGTCCCGCACGATACGGATCTGCGACTGACGGGTGATCTTGCCGTCGAGAACATAGGAGCCGGCGATCGTGCCGACATTCGGCACATGGATCGTCTGACGAACCTCGGCGTGACCGAGGAGCACCTCGCGGTAGGTCGGGGCGAGCATGCCCTTCATTGCCGCTTCGATCTCGTCAATAATCTCGTAGATGATACGGTGCGTGCGGATATCCACCTTGTTGCGCTCGGCGGAATCCAGCGCGTTCTTATCCGGGCGGACATTGAAGCCGACGATGATCGCATTGGACGCGGCGGCGAGCATGACATCCGATTCGGTGATGCCGCCGACGGCGGTATGGATGACCGCGACCTTGACTTCTTCGTTCGAGAGCTTCAGAAGAGATGCCTTGACCGCCTCGGCAGAACCTGCCACATCGGCTTTGACAATGACATTGAGTACCTTTGTACCCTCGGAGATCTGCTGGAACAGGTCGTCGAGGTTGACTCTCGCGTTCGCCGCGAGGATCTCCTGACGCTGGCGCTCTCTGCGCTGGTCGGCGAGGTTCTTCGCCATTCTCTCATCTTCGACGGCGTTGACCTCGTCACCCGCCTGCGGCACATCGTCAAGACCCGTGATTTCGACGGGGACGGAGGGGCCTGCGCTCTTGATCGCCTTGCCCTTGTCGTCCTTCATCAGACGGACGCGCCCGACGGCGTTGCCCGCGATGACATAGTCACCCTGGTGAAGGGTACCGTTCTGCACGAGGACGGTCGCCACGGGACCGCAGCCGCGGTCGAGGCGGGACTCGATGACAAGACCCTTTGCACGGCGGTTCGGGTTCGCGCGCAACTCTTTGACTTCCGCGACGAGGAGCACGCTCTCGAGCAACTCTTCGATGCCCTGACCGGTCAGAGCGGAGACGGGGACGCAGATGACATCGCCGCCCCATGCCTCGGGGACAAGCTCGTATTGCGTCAGCTGATTCAGTACATTATCGGGATTGGCATGCGGTTTATCCATCTTGTTGATTGCGACGATGATGTCGATGCCTGCCGCTTTCGCGTGGTTGATGGCTTCGATCGTCTGGGGCATGACGCCGTCGTCCGCCGCAACCACGAGGATTGCGATATCGGTCGACTGTGCGCCACGCATACGCATGGCGGTGAAGGCTTCGTGTCCCGGCGTATCGAGGAAGGTGATGTCCTTTCCTTTGACCTTGACACGGTAGGCGCCGATCGCCTGCGTGATACCGCCGGCTTCGCCCTTGGTCACATTGGTGTGACGGATCGCGTCGAGAATGGAGGTTTTACCGTGGTCGACATGTCCCATGACGCATACGACAGGGGCACGCTCGACAAGGTCGGCTTCGTTCTCTTCCGCTTCGGTAAACAGTTTTTCCTCGATTGTAACGACGACTTCCTTCGTCACCTTTGCGCCGAAGGCATCGCCGATCAGCTCCGCGGTCGCGTAGTCCACGACATCGTTGACGCCCTTCATCTCGCCCATCATCATGAGCTTCTTGATGACCTCGGCGGCTGTCTTTTTCAGACGGCTGGCAAGCTCGGAGACGGTGATCTCGTCGGGGACGGTGATCTCGAGCTGTTTCTTTCTCGCAAGCTCCGCTTCCATACGCTTGATCTTTTCCTGCGCGGCTCTTTCCTTGTCCTTCGCACTCTTTGCGAACTGTCCGCGGTTGTCCTGCTTCTTGAGCTTCTGCTTTGCCGCTTTGGTATCGGTGCCGTTCGCAATCGCGAAGAAGCGATCGCTGTAACGGTCATCGTATTTCGACAGGTTGACATCGGAAGTACGCGTATCCACGACACGGGTCTTCGGCGCGTTCTCTTCGAGTGTGGCACCGATGTTGACACCGCCCTGCACCGTGCTCTTGTCGATGGTCGGCGTGATCTTTTTCAGCTCCTGCTTCTGCGCGCGCTGTTTTTCTTCCTTCTTCGGCGCCGCGGGCTTCTGCTGTGCCGCGACCTGCGCCTGCTGCTTTTCGAGGCGCTGCTGTTTTTCGAGCTGTGCCTGCTGGGCGGGGCGCGCCGTGCTTACCTGACGCGGCGGGTTCGGAACCTTCGCGTTCGGGTTCTTGAAGCCCTGCGCCGCTCTTGTCATATTGTCATACTTTTTGGCAAAGGGATTTTCCTGCGGCTTCTCGTTATAGCGGTTGTAACGGGGTCTGTCGTCCCGCTGTCCCTGTCCCGGCGCTCTTCTGTCGTCGCGGGGAGGGTAGGGGCGGTTCTGCCCCTGTCCGCCGGTGAAGCTTCCGCCCGGTCTGCGATCGCCCGGTGCCTGCGGCGCTCTGCGGTCTCCCTGCGGGGCGCCCGTTGCAGGCGCACCCATGGGGCGGCGGTCGCCGTTTCCGGTCACGGGCGTTCTTTGCTCCGGCTGACGAGTCGCGGGTGCCTGCGTCTGCGTCGCGGTTTCCTTTGCGGGTGCCGCGGGCTTTTGTTCCGCATGCACCTCGGGTGCCTTGACGGGTTCCGGCTTCGGTTCCGCCTTTGCCGCGGGAGTGGGGGAAGGCTCTGCCTTCGCTTTCACCGGCTCGGCTTTCGGCGCGGCGGGTGCTTCGGGCGCCGCGGCTTTCTTTTCGGAGGCGGGGACTTTGATGGTCGCCTTTCCGTCAAGATATTCGTCTATATTTTCGATCTGGTTTTCCCGCGTCACCTTTTGGAAGAAGCGCGCGAATTCCACATCGTCCGCGCTTCCGCCGCTCTTCTTTTCCACACCGAGCGATTTGAAGATTTCGAGGACATCTTTGGATTTCATCGCGAAATCCTTTGTGATCTGGGTGATTTTAGTCGACTTTGTCGCCATGAATGTCACCGGTTTCCGCTTCCGCGGAAATTCCTTTCCTGAGTGATTGTGGTTCGATACCGAGGCTCTTGATGATTTCTTCGGCAAAGGGTTCGTCATGAATTCCCACCGCGGCGGGCGAGAAGGTCTTTCCGAGCAGACGGGCAAGCTCGTCGGTGCTCATCGGCAACTCGAGTGCCGGGACTTTATAGAAGGCGGATTTGTTTCTGATCCGCTTTTTTGTCGGCTCGGAAGCCGTGTTCGCGTACAGCACGAGGCAGGGTTTCTTCGCACCGGAGAGGGCAAGGGCGCGGCACACAAGATCGGTGCCGATCGTGACCTTTCCCGCCCGTCTCGCGAAGCCGAGCATGCCGTGGAGACGACGGAGATCAGGTTGCATCGTGTGAAAGTTCCTCCTCAAGGCGGTCGTAGACCTCCGCCGGGATTTCACACGAGAGCGCCGCCGCGAGGCGGTTCGCCTTTCTCGCTTTCTTCAGACAGTTCGGATTTTTGCAGAGGTAGACACCCCTGCCGGATTTTTTACCGCTTGTGTCGAGCGTGATCTCACCTTCCGGCGTGCGGAGCACGCGGATCAGTTCGTTTTTCGGGAAATGCTCGCCGCATCCCGCGCATCGGCGGATCGGGAGCTTGCGTGGTGTTTGTGTCTGCATGGGATCACCGCCCTTCTTACGGTAGAGAGTTATGCCTTGATATCTATTTTATAGCCGGTCAGGCGGGCGGCGAGCTTTGCGTTCTGCCCTTCCTTACCGATGGCGAGGGAAAGCTGATCCGGCGCGACGGTCACGCGGCAGGTGCGCTCATCCTCGAGAATCGCGGAGAGCACCTTCGCCGGCGCGAGCGCCTCGGAGACATAAGTAACGGGATCGTCGCTGTATTTGATAATGTCGATTTTTTCGTTGCCGAGCTCGGAGAGAATGGCGCCGATACGCATGCCGTTCTTACCGATGCAGGAGCCGACCGCGTCGACATTCTCGTCTCTCGACTGCACCGCGATCTTCGTGCGGCTGCCCGCCTCGCGGGAGATGCCCTTGATGAGGACGGTGCCGTCCTGGATTTCGGGGATCTCAAGCTCAAAGAGACGCTTGACGAAGTTCGGATGAACGCGGGAGAGCGTTACCAGCGGACCGCGTGTCTCGCCCGATTTGACCTCGGAGATGAAGACCTTGAGACGGTCGCCGACATCGTGTGTCTCGCCGGGGATCTGATCGGCTTTCAGAAGAGTGGCATAGCCTGTGCCCGTGTCGAGGATCAGGTTGCCTGTCGTGGTGTCCACCTTGTCGACGATCGCGGTGATGATCTCTTCTTTCTTATCCTCGTATTCTCTCGTCTGACGCTCTCTTTCCGCGTCGCGGATTGCCTGAATGATCATCTGTTTTCCCGCCTGCGCCGAGAGGCGGCGGAAGTTCTTCGTCTTGAGCTCGGTCTCCACCACACCGCCGAGCTTGTGGCGGCGGCTGAGTGCCTTCGCGTCGGGGAGGGAGATCTCGCACTTCGGGTCGGTGACCTCTCCGTCCGGCACGACCGTGCGCTGCTGATAAACGCGCATATCCTGCTTCACCGGGTCGATCTGTACGCGGATGACGGCGGTCTGTCCGACCTCCTTGCGGCAGGCGTTGGCGAGCGCAAGCTCGATCTTTTCGATCATGTAATCTTTCGGAATTCCTTTTTCCTTTTCGAGAAGATCAAGAGCGTTGTAAAAATCTGCGTTCATAGTTTTCTGTTCCTTTTCTGATTATTCTTCTTCAAAGTAAACCGTTTTGAGCTTGGAAATCTCATTTTTACGGAAGGCGCGCACCTGCCCGTCGTCCGTCGTGATCCGTATATTGCCGTTCTCGTCCGGCTCTTCGAGCCTTCCGAAGAGGGTCTTCGATCCGTCCGTCGCGGCGAAGAGACGCGCCTCGACGCGTGCGCCGACCGAGCGGCGGATGTGCTCCTCTGTCCGGAGCTCGCGCTCGATCCCGGGAGAGGAGACCTCGAGATAGTAGAATCCTTCGATCGGGTCACATTCGTCGAGGATCGGGTCGATGGCGCGGTGTACGCGCTCGCAGTCCTCGATGCCGATGCCGGCATCCGAGTCGATGGTGATTTCAAGATGATAGTCGGCACCGATCTTGGAATATTCGATGTCCCAGATCCGATAGCCGAGGGCTTCCACCGTCGGCGCGATCGCCTCGCGCACGGTGTCCTTCACGCTTTTTTTCATGGATTCTCCTTCCGATGGGGGAATGTCGGGCGCGCGGCGCCGACAGGCGGGAAAAAATGGCAGTTGTCCGGACATGAAATGAAGAGTGACTCGCAAGCCACTCTTCACTCTCGTCTATTCTATCCTTATCTATTATAGCATAGTTTTTCGGAAAATCAAGGGTTTTTGAAAAAAATATGACCCTTTTATAAAAAAATATCGCACCCGCGCCGGTTTTTTCTATGTCCGCCGTCTGCGCGCGCCGGAGAAACGCCGCAGTCGGGCACAGACGGGTATCGACCGTGAAAAGGATCTTCCGCAAAGAACGCTTCGCGAAAAGAGGGCACTTTTTCACGCTCCGAAGGATCAAAGCGCAGGGAAGACTCCCGTAAAGCCGAATTTCCCTTTTGAAAAAATCCGTACGGCTTTTCCGATGTTACCTTCCGTCATCGTTTTTTTGCATTTCGGAGGGGAAAAGACGCACACCCTTTTCCGCCTCTCATGGTGAAAAGCCCCCCCATCGGCTTTGCACGCGCAAGCCGTTTGAAAAAAGTGTCGGTCGGCATCTTCGCGCGATCTTTTCGCACGACAATGCCGACCGAACCGTTAAATTTTAGCTGTTGGTGCGCGCATGCGCTTTTTCCATGCCGGCTCCGAAAAACCGAAGCCTTTCCACCGTTCCCCTGCGACCGCTTGCCAAAACGCCCGAAAGGACGAAGTCCTCGGAGATCGTTCCGACAAAGGTTTTCTCCCGATCATTCGGGAAAAACCAAACAGTCCGAGGGACGGTCGCGGCGCACGGTCTTTGCGCGCCGCGACATATCCGCCTCTCGGGGGATTACCCGCGGGAGAAAATCAGCCGCGCTTCGGACGATGGGTGGGATAGCGTCTGCCGCTTTCCTTTTCGTACTGCGATACGCTCTCATTGAGAACCATAATCAGACGGCGGCGCCTGCCTTCCAGTGCTTCGATTTCCGCGCGGCGCTCCGCCTGTGTCATTTCCTCCGGGCGCTTCGTCCCGATATCGGAAGAACCTTTCGTATTCATACCGTGAAATTCCTTTCTGTATTTTGAAAGTGTGACTCATGTGCCGCCCGTCGGCGGCAGGGAAGGTCAGAAGGGAAGGACACCGAGGTCACGAAGAAGGAGATAAGCGGCGGCGCCGATCACCGCAATCGCGGCGATGATGACAAACACATTTGCAACTGCCATCGAGCGCGCTTCTTTCCGCTTCGCCCGTTTCTCGGACTCCGCGACACGGAGCTTGTTTTCGAGGCGCTCTTCCGCCATCGACAGCTCTTCGGCGATCGTGAGCTCACGCTGCTGCGATGCCATGCGGTCGGCGGACTTCTGCTTGCGGCGGAGGAGTCTCTCTGCGCGAAGCTCTGCCTGAAGCTCCGTGACGCGATCCATCAGACGGTAGATCTCGTTCTTGTCCTCGGGATCGAGGCGCATGCGATCGACGCGCTTTGCCGTCTTCATCATCTTGCGGAAGGCGACATTTCTTTCTTTGAGGTAGGTGTTGATCCCCTTCTTGCCGAGCATTGCCGGCTTCCAGGAGTCGTATTCATAAAGTTCGGTGAGACGGCGGTTGATGCGGTCGCGCTCGGCGAGCAGGTCGGAGATACGGTCGCGGAGTTTGCGGAGCATGATCGCGTTCGCTCTTCTGCGTGCCGCGGGCTTGGTGTCCGCGACGAGCTCGAGGTACTTCGCATTGATGTATGCCTCGGTCTCCTCTACGGGCTTGACGCGCTTTTCGATCGCGCGGATCTCTTTCTTCATGCGGCGCTTGGCTTTCTTCTGACCTTTGCGGGCACGGAAGAGGAAGGAGAGCCCGGCGGTGTAGTAGCACTTTTTCCGACGGGAAATCTCGTAGGCTTCCTTTGCTTTGAGATAAGTCTCGTCGTTGTGGCGCTTCTCTTCGGGCGATACCTCGACATCGGCGAGGAGCGCGAGCGCCTCGTCTTCGGCGCCTTCGCTTCTCTTGCGGAAGGGATTGTTCATCTCCCCGCGAAGGATCTTTTCGGGCACGGTCTTTGCGATCTGTGTTCTGTCACCGGTGTACCATTTCCCGGCCTTGCGGACAAGGGAGTTGTAAAGGGCGATTTCGGCGAGCGTGCGGTTTTTGTAAGTGGAGGCGTATGCCTTTTTCTTGTGGATGCGGATCTGCTCGAGAATATCGAAGTAGTGAGAGCATACCTCGCGCTCCAGCACGATTCTGTTCTCCGCATCGGACATCTCGAAGTTGGCTTTCGCCTCTCTGATTGCCGTGTTCTTCTCGGCAAGATATTTTGCGAATGCGTCGTCTTCCACCTTCTTCTTTCCGGTCGAAGAAGCGCTGTTTTGCAAACTATCCTTTGCAAACGGGTCGAAAACTTCGCCCTTCAGGAGACGGTCGGGGATATTGTATGCGAGCGGAGCAAGTCCGGTCTTCTTCGGATTTCCCGCTTTACGGACAAGGTCGTTGTAGACGGTAATTTCTTTCTTCGCCTTGTCCTTGTAGCCTGCCGCATAGGCAGTCTTGTTCTGTACGGCGATCTCGTGGAGGATCTCGAAGAGGATCCGGCATACCGATTCTTCCAGCGCGATCTTCCCGGTGAGAGAGGCTGCCTTGAAGCCCGCCTTCTTTTCGCGGATCTCTTCTTCCTTCTCGGCAATCCATCCGGCGAAGTCGTCGGAGGAAACGACACCTTCCATCTTCGCAATGTCGTCGAAGATCTTGTCTTTGCGTGCCGCGGCGTCTTCCTTCTGCAGGGGTTTGACGAAGAGCGGCTCGGGATCTTCTCCCTTGAGAATACGATTCGGGATCGTCGGATCGACGGGAATGAAGGCGATCACACCCGACTTCTTCTTCAGGTACTTGCGGAGCATGTCGTTGTAGATATTGATTTCGCGTCTTGCACCGTCGCGGTACAGCTTGCGGAATTTCTTTCCGTTCTGACGGTAAATCTCGGCGAGCGCCTCAAAGTAGAGGTTGCAGATCTCCGCCTGCACATCGAGCTTGTCGGGGAGCTTCGTCTTCGCGCGTGCGGCACGGCGGGCGGCGATCTTTTCGCTCTGCTCTTTAAGATATGCCGCGAGCGGATCGAGGTCGGATGCCGCGGCGATGACCTTTTCCTCTTCCGCGACTTCCTTTGCACTCTCTTTGACCGTCTTTTCCACTGCCTTTTCGGTTTCCGCATCCGCCATTCTCGAGGACACGGCTGCAGCGGGGAAGAAGGCGGCGTTTGCGGCGGCGGGGGCACTTTGTGCGTTCGCCATGGGCGACATGCCGACCATCGCACCGTAGTTTTCCCACCACTTCTTCATCTGCTCGTCATAGGAGGCGGTGTTCGCTCCGTATGCCGCCTGCCATGCCTTTATGTAGTCGTCGGGCGTCTGATATGCGGGCGCCGCGGCAGGCTCTGCGGGCGTTTCTTTCTCCGGTTCACCGACGGTATTTTCCGCGACGGCGGGCTCTGCCTTGTCGGCGTCTTCCGCACCTTCGGGGAGGTCGATCTGCACATCAATCAGCGAGGCGAGATCGTCGGCGCCTTCCGCGTCCGATGTGAGTCCGGTCACGGCGATGCCGTCGGCGGCTCTGTCCCCGAGCGGGACACCGTCGACCGTAATTTCGGAGAGAAGGTCATCGGAATCCACGGTGCTGTCGGCGAAGAAGTTCTCCGCCGCGGGCATCGTGAAGACGGGCGTCTCTTTTTGGGGTTCCGGCGCGATCGCGACGGGACGGGCAGGCTCCTTTGCGGGCAGAGGCTCGGGCACGGCGACGGGCTTTTCCGGTGCCGGCTCTTTTACGGCGGGCTTTTTCTCCGCCGCAAGGCGTGCTTCCGCCGCCTCTTCCTCTTTCTGTCTTGCCTCTTCCTCACCGATTTCGGTCAGCATGGCAGCGTTGCGCTTGGCTCTCGCCTCAAATTCTTCTTTTTCTTTGCGGCGCGCTTCTTCGAGTGCGGCGCGCTCCGCTTCTTCTTTCAGGCGCTTTTCCTCGGTGGCTTTGGCACGGGCGCGGTTGGCGCTCGCCGCGCGTTTTGCGCGCTCCTCTTTTTCCGCCTTCTGGTTGTCGCGGTAATTCTCCATGAAGTCGAGGCTGCGTGCCTTTCTTTCGGCGACCTCTTTCGCGGCGCGTTCCGCTTCCGCCTTGACCTGCTCGGGGTCGGTCACCGCGGGGGCGTTCTCTGCGCTTGCCGGGGCAGTTGCCTTGGTTTCGTCTGTCATGTGTTCGTTCCTCCCATAGGTTGTGCTCTATCTGTAATAATTTTTTCGCTTTCGGGTTCCTCGTCGCCGGGGTAGAATTCGGCTAGGTAATTGAGGACATCGCGGCGCAGGATAATGCCGATGAAACAGCCGCGGTCGTCCACGACGGGGACGAAGTTGTGTTCCTTCACCCGGTCGATCAGCGTCAGCATCGAGTCGGTGTGAGACAGGGGCTTGTTGTAGGTCGGGTCGAGGATCAGGGAGATCGGATCTTTTTCCGCCTCCCGGGTTTCAAAACTTCCGCTTTCGAGAAAATAGCGGAACAGATCGTCGTTATGTACCGTGCCGAGATATTTTCCCTCTCCGTCGATGACGGGGATCGCCGTGTAGCGGTGAAAGCGCATCTTTTCGAGCGCCTGCCGCACCGTGCTGTCGGCAGTGATATATTCGACGAGGCTTTTCGGTATGACAAAACGGAAGATGTTCATGTTGCCTTCCTTTTCGGGATGCTTTCGGGGTGGCTGTGGCTTCGGCTTCTTTCGCCTTTTCCGTCCTTTCGGGCGGCGGGGTGATTTTCACGCGCAGAGTTACTTTTTCGCGCTTTCCTTTTTACACCCGCAGAGCGCCGTTCCGATCACCGTCGCAAAGCGCGCGTTCTCGGGGAGCAGGAAGTTCACGCCGTAAAGATCGTGCATGCCGTTGAACTCGTCGAACTTCTCTTTGGCGTAGGGCAGGGTGGAGAGGTTGCCCGTCAGGACAATGTCGCGCACCCCCGCGGAGCGTGCCGCGAAGATCGACACCATGCCGACAGTCTCGAAGACGGTGTTCAGGATTCCTTTCGCGATGTCTTCTTTGGTCGCGATGTCCGAGACATTTCCGAAGTTGGAGGCGGTGAGGTCGCGCGGCATGTTCTGCATGTCGTCGGATGCCGTGATGTCCGAGATCCGCAGATCAATGCGGGAGAGATCTCCCTCCTTCGCGATGTCGACGATGTGGTCGATGTTATCGGCTTTCAAGAGGAGCTTCGACAGTCCCATCAGGGTGCCGCCGCCGACGCCGCTGCCGCCGAGGTAGTCGATCGTACCGTCTCTTTTCGCATGGACGATTGCCGTCCCGGTACCGAGACTGACGACAAGGCAGTCGGACAGTCCCGAGATATACAGTCCGCCGAGCCCGATGCTGCGGAATTCCGGCACGCGTTCGCAGGGCAAATCGTAAAGGTCGCGTTTGATAAACGAGGCACCGACGCCGGTCATCATTACCTTTTCGATGTCCGAGAGGGACAGGTCGTTTTCGTCGATGAATTTGCCGAACGCACCGTAAATCGAGGTCACGGGGTCGTTCGCGCGGATAAAGAGGGGAGGCATGAGCTTCGGCGCACCCGTCCCGCCGGTAGCGAAACCGACGATCTTCGTGGTGCTGCCGCCGACATCAATGCCGATGACGACTTTCATGGAAATCTCCTTTTGGGGAAATGATCGTGAGCGCGGGTGACGGGCGCGGCATCTTTGCCGCCGAGTCTTTGTCTGCACCCCGCGCGGGGAAGTGTCCGAGGATCAGACGGAGGCACCTCTCTCTGTGTCTTATGCCCGTGGGGCAAAACCGCACCTCTCTTTATGCGTGCGGCTTTCTCTCTTCAAAGAGGTTTTCAAAGGACAGACCGTACTTGTCGGCGATGTCCTTCGCATAGGATTTTCCGTCCGGCTTTTTTCGCAGGATACGGAAGGAGCGCTTGCCCTCTTCCATACCGGCGACGAGCGTGTCGACACCGACGCCGCCGTTTGCACGGGAGCGCGCGTCGATCTCGCCCGCACGGGCGGCGAGGTCGTGAAGGTGGGTGGAGAAGATCCCGCGACAGCGGAGCGCCGCAAATGCCGTCAGGATTTCCTCGGCAATGTAGGTTGCCTCATAGGCACCGGTGGAGGAGAGGGACTCGTCGAGAAGCACCATGCTGTCGCCGTCCGCGGCGTTGAAGATCTCGCGCAGACGCGCACATTCTTCACCGAGACGCCCCTTGTCGATGGTGTCGTCCGCCCCCTCGGGAAAGTGTGTGAAGATCCCGTCCGCGACGGAGATCGTCGCCTCCTCGGCAGGGACGGGCATGCCGAGCTGGCACATGGCTTGTGCCGCGCCGACCGCTACGGTAATCACCGATTTTCCGCCGCGGTTCGGACCGGTCAGAATATAAATGCGGGCGGCATCGTCGAAGGCGAAGTCATTCGCCACGATCTCGTCCTCAATGGCAAGCGCCACACGGGGGTTGTAAAGTCCGCGGGCGGAAAATGCTTTTTCCGAGGCGTCTTTCACGGTCGGCGCCGCGATGTGACAGCCGGGGTGTGCCGCGAGGCGGCGGAGAAGCTCCGATGCCCGCGCGACAAATTCCATCTCTCCGGACAGCCGGAGAAGGAAGTCGGTATTGTCAAGAACATATTCTCCGACAATGGAGCGCCAGCCGCGCACCGAAGAGCGGAAGACATCTTCGATCGCGGTGCGGAAGGCACCGTTGAGCGCCTCCTGCTTATTCTCGCTCTGCCCTTTTCCGAGCGGGGAGAGGGGAGCGATGCAGGTGAGCGCGTCGTTCTTAAAAGAGAGACGCAGGATTTTATCCAGCACCTTGCCCGACTTGAAGGGCTCGGCGTTGACGGAGAGGACGCCCGCCGATTCGGGGCGGAACTCACGGTCGAGGTTGACCCCGACGGTGATACTGCGCACCTCACTCACGCGGGAGGCGAGCTTTTCGAGCTTTTCGGTCAGCGCACGGTATTCCTCCGAGCCGACAAGTGCGTGCACATAGTCGGCAAGGGAGGTGAGCGCCGGGCTCTGCATTTTCGGGCGGAGAGGAGAGAGCCCTTTTTCGAGCGTCTCGACACAGGAGACATACAGCTCGATCTCCGTGATACTGTAAAGATAAGAATCTGCCGCCGTGCTCTCGTCGTCGAGACGGCGAAGCTCGCGGATATCGCCGAGCAGAGGGTGCACCTCTGCGAAGACCTTTTCAATCTCGGGGATGGCAAGAAGATCGGCAAAAGTTTTCTGCCGGTAGAGAATCACCTCTTCGGAGGAGGTGAAGAATTCGGTCAGGGAACCGCTCTTCAGACGGAAAATCTCATTCAGACCGAGCTCGTCGCATACCCGCTCGGAGATGGCGGGCAGATGCGCGGGATCCTGATGGTAGGCGCGGGAGGCGGCGTCCGGGTAGAGAAGACTGATAAAACGCTCTTCCATCTCGCGACGACCTCCTTTTTCTTTCCGGCATACAGAGCCTATTATTTATTAATATTATATCATATAAAAGTCGCCCGCGCAAGAGGAAATCCAAAAAAAGATGAATTTTTTTATTTTTTGTCTTTGAGGACAGCACGGCGTCTCCCGCCCGACGCCTCGCTTCTTTTTGCTGTCCGTTATTCAAAAAGGCGGAAAATCTTTCCGTTGTTTCCGATTTTACTGCTATCAGAACCGAAAACGAAAACAATTCTTTGCATAAACAGAAAAATCCGTCGGAAAACCGGGGTCTGCCGACGGATTTTCGGTGAAGAAGACGCACCGTGCATCTCCCTCAAATGTATTTTTCGATCAGAACATTCAGCTTTCCCTTCTTGGAGAGGGAGGCCACTCCGCGGTAGATAAACCGTCCGAAGGTGCGCACACTGACGATATTTCCCTCATGCGGGAGCGCACTCACACTTTCGGTTTTCCGCCCGTCAAGGTAGACGAGTCCCTTCGCAAAGAGCGCCTGCGCGTCCTCTCTCGAGAGTCCGAAGACCCGGGCGATCACGGCGTCGAGACGCTCGCCGCTCACCTGTACCGTCATCGGTTCGGTGCGGATCAGCAGTCCCTCGGGCGGCGTCACGGCAGAGAGGCAAAGATCGGTGTGCTTTGCCCGCGTCAGGTTTTCGAGAAGGAAGGGAGCGATCTTTTCTTCGGCGAAGATGTACGCCGCTCCGTCATGCAGAAAGATGTCGCCGAGCACCTCGCGCTCGATGCCGAGGTTCATGAGTGCACCGAGAAGATCTCTGTGCGTCAGCGTGTCGGCAAACTTCGGTGCCGCGGGCGCCGCCATAATGCAGACGATGGGGAAGTCCTCGTCATATCCGAGCCGTTCGGGATCGCCGAAGCGCGCCATCACCCGCTCGCAACCGTGGATTCCACCGAAGAGGGTGACGCCCGCCCGTTCCGTATCCCGACATTCGGCGAGCAGGGACTGCTCGGCAAGACCGAGAAAGTCGGTGAAGACAAAGCAGTCCCGTCCGACCGAGCGCGCGGC